>JBEEHI010000294.1:0-31138 GCA_041167305.1 Verrucomicrobiota bacterium | reverse complement strand
CGTTGGCTGGGAATCTCGACGCGCGGAATTGCCGTGCTGGTGATGGCGGGAGGCTTCCTGGTCGTCGCGCTCGGCACGGGAATGCTCGATTCCTATCTTGTCTACCTCGGCCTCACCTTGTTCTGCGCAGGGCTGCTCTCAATCATTCGGCCATTGCGCTTTGTTTACATTCGAACGCGCCGGCTGGCGTTGCTGGTCGCGAGTTTCGGATTGCTGCTATCGCTCGGTATTTTGCTCCTGCCCTATGGCAACCAGGAAGCGACCGACCGCGTCAGTAAACTGGACGAGTGGATGCCGCGATGGCAGGTGGGCGAGCGCCATGTTCTAAAGATCGCGGCCTCGCCGGCCAAAGTTTTTGCCGCGATCCATGATGTGCGCGCCGATGAAATCATGCTTTTTCGCACGCTGACTGCGATCCGTCGCTGCGGCGGAACCGGACCGGAGAGCATCCTGAATGCGCCTAAGGAAAAACCGCTGCTCGATGTCGCCACCCAAACCACCTTCGTCCTCCTCGATGACATGGCGCCGCGAGAGTTGGTGATGGGCACGGTCGTCGCCGCCCCGCGAAGAGTGCGAGCAGCGGGGCGGCTCGAGCCGGATTTATTTCGCAAGACCCTGTCTTCAGGTGTCGTGCTCGCGACCATGAACTTTCTGGTGACGCCGAGTGACGATGGAGGATCCACGGTGGCAACCGAAACTCGCGTGTTCGCGAACAGCCCTGCCGGGGTACGCCGGTTTGGTATTTACTGGCGGCTCATTCATCCAGGAAGCGACCTCATTCGCCGGATGTGGTTGCGGGCGATTGCGCTGCGCGCGGAAGATCGCCAGCCCGCGGCCAAATGACCGCGCGGAACTGCTTGGTGTTGACCGAACCCGCTAAGGACAAGCCGCGCCGAAAGGTCCGGCGGGGACGTTGATGGGAGGTGCTGCGAGGTTTGGCGCCGTGACGAAGTCGAGAACATCGGCCAGGTTATTCGCGCCCACGTCGCGGCTGCTTAATGCGGGAAGACTCCAGCGCCATTCGATCATCCTAAGAATGGAGGTGTGATCGAATTGTTCGTGCGAAATGAAGGCGCGTCGCGCCATGGGAGAAATGACGATGCAGGGAACGCGAAAGCCGAGCCGGCCATCGGTGTCGCCGGCCGCGGCAGTGGCCGCTGGAATCGGCGCCAGCGGCGGCGCCACATGATCGAAAAAGCCGCCCCACTCATCGAAGGTAATGATGAGCACCGTGTGCTTCCAATTCGGGCTCGTCGTGACGGCTTGATAAATCTGGCCAAGAAAAACCTCGCCGTTGCGGATATCGGCGTGAGGATGGTCGTCCTGGCTGGTGCCCGAGCCCTCGCCGAGGAATTTCGGATCGACGAAGGCGACGTTCGGCAACGTGCCAGCTGAACAGTCGTCCTGAAATCTGGCGAAGGGATGGACGATTCCCGCATACTTCGTCCCCCAAAGATCCAGGAACGAAACATCGGAATAGTAGTAGCGCCCGGTCTGGCCGTGTTCGGCCAGGCGATCCCAGATTGTCGGCAAACCGGAAAGCACAGACGAGTTATCGAGCCGGTCCGTTTGAGCGGCGTGCATGTAGATTCGGTTCGGCCGGGTCTCGGCCATCATGGCAGCGAAATAGTTGTCGCACACGGTCCAGGCGGGCGCGGCGTTCCCCAGAAACAAGACATCACTCTGCGTGTAGTAACCGATGGCGAAAACATCGTTTGCCTGGTTGGCAGTGCCGCTTAAAGAATTCGAGCCGTTGAGCAGCCAGCCATTCGCGGCGCCGCCGTTGAATTGTACCCGGCCATCGGAATAGGTGTGGCCGGGATCGAGGAAGCTGCAGCCCTGGTAATCCGTCAGGTGGTAGGTGGAGTGCGGCGTTCCCGAGGTCTCGTTATAGGTCAGCCCGGCCTGTTGTCCGTTCGCGCCGGCGAGCCAGCCGAGGATATGATCGAATGAGCGATTTTCCATGGTTACCACGACCACATGCTCGATCCCGGAACGATCGGGCGTGGGTAGCGCAGGCGTCTGGGCTTCTCCCCGCAGCGCACTCAGGAAGAGCGCGAGAAACAGGCCGGAAGACAAGAAGCGCTTAATCATGTCAATCGAGGTCATAGATTTCAACCAATCCAATTCCGGTAGTGCCGTTCACGCCGCGGACGATCGCGGTGTAGTTAGCGGGCGGCAGAGCAAGGAGGATGGCGGATTCTTTGTCGTTCGTGGGAGCCAGGGTGCTGTCGATGATGGCTTGTTTATGCGGGCTATCGACCCAGTTATCGTTGCTTTCGAGCAGGCTCCCCTGCGAGTCACGGAACTCCAGAGTCGGATCGGCGAGGGCGCCCACAACCGGCGGCGTGGCCGTACTTAGGGAAGGCCCGATGGCGCGCACGACTATCCGGGTGTTCTGGTTTCCGCCGACGATGAAGCCGCCGATCATCACGTCATCACCTGTCTTGACGTTTCCGCGCGTGGCCAGATTCAGGAGGCGCCCCACGGCATTGCGATCAAGATCGTAAACCTCAACCAGGCCGACGCCGACCGTGCCGCCGGCGCCTGCTACAATCGCCGTGTAATTTCCTTCCGGCAGAGTCGCTACGATGGCGGATTCGCGCGGGTCGCTCGGCGGAATTCCGCTATTAACAATTTCCTGCTGCTGCGAGCTCGTAACCCAGTCGTCGTTCGAAGTAATCAGGGAGCCCGCACTACTACGCAACTCGAGCGTGGGATTGTCGAGAGCGTTAACGACTCCCGCCTGACGAAGCGAAGGGCCGATGGCGCGAATGATCACCTTCTTCGATCCGCCGCCGATGATGAAACCGCCGATCAGAACGTTATCCCCCGTTTCCACGCGCATTCGAGTGGCGCTATTCAAGAGCGTATGTGGTGGGGTCACGGTGGGAACAGTCGCCGAGGAAACGAAGCGGGTGACCGCTCCGAATGTATCCATCTGGAAACCGCTCCCCGCGGGACCAGCCTGCGTGGCAGCGACGTCGCCGAAATTATATACGCGAGACGTGCTATCGCCGCCGGTGCTGGTGGCATCGATCTGCTGATCGTTCGCCGGATCGTGTGTAGCGCCCGAGGCGTTTCGAATATCGAGAAGCAGGTTGCCTTTCGCCGGATCGTAAAGAAACGGCGTGGCGAAAGTAATGACCAGGTCGAAGGCCTGGGGACCGTCGACCGGCCCGGAGACCGATGTCGCGAATTGCACCGACGCTGATGGGAATACGACGGTATCGTCTGTCCCCACGTTGCTCGAGAAGGTGGTGCTAAGGCCATCTGGAGTTTTCGCGGTGGTCGACAGGTTAACCTGCAAGTTGCTGATGCTTGCCGTGAAGGGAATACCTGGCGAGTGCACTCGAAAAGCGAGCTGGGTGATGTATTCGCCGCCGGCAGCGAAGCCCGCGAATTGTGACTTGTCGTAGACTTGCTGGTAGCGGAGCGGTTGGCTTGAGAGAATCGGAAAAAGATTTCCGGTGTCGCCCTGGACGGTCCGCAACGCGTTCGGCGTCACGACATCGGCTGCGCCGCAAGGGTTAGCGAACAACACAATGACAGCCGCGCAGATGAGAGTTTCGTAACATCGCGAGACGAGCATCGGTGCTCAGGAATCGCGGCCACTCAGCCGAATGGTTGTGCTAAAGCTGAGAGCGGAAGGGAAGCATCAGCCATTCCGAAGTTCGCTCCCACCAGGAGCGCTTCTTGAAATCTTCCAGGGTGTATTCGCGCGACTCGCGCAGATCTTTTTCGAAGACTGCTTCCGCTTCGCGGCCAAATTTTTCGTCGTAAACGACGATGTCCAGCTCCTCGTTTATTTCCGAGGAGCGCGAATCGAGATTCGACGAACCGAACATGGAGAAGAGGCCATCAATCACCATCGACTTCGTGTGGATCATTGTCGGTTGGTATTCGAAGATCTTCACGCCGCCTTCCAGCATTCGGCCGTAAGCGGCGCGGCCAGCCGATTTCGTCAGCGGCTGATCGTTGTTTACTCCGGGCAGCAAGAGGCGGACGTCCACTCCGCGTTTCACTGCTTTCACAAGAAGCTCCACATGATCGTCGGTCGGCGTGCAGTAGGGATTAGTGATCCAGATCCGTTTCTCCGCCGCCGCAAAAGCCGTCGCCTGGAGGAGCGGAGTCGGCGCCATCGAGAATGAGTGGGAGGCGATGAGTTGCGTTTTAAGATCGCCGGCGTCAGGCAGCGGAGGAAACTGGCCCGCGCCACTCAAGGTTTCGCCAAAGGTCTTGATCCAATGTTCTTCAAAAGCCGCCTGGAGCTTCCCTACGAGCGGTCCTTCGATCCGGACCTGGGTATCCCGCCAATGATACTTGTCCTGGGCATGTCCTCCCCATTTTTTGGAAAATCCGGCCGAGCCCGTAAACGCGACCTTACCGTCCACGACGAGGACGCGCCGATGCGACCGGCGATTAGTGCGGTCGATCCGCAGGGAAAGAGTGGGATGATAATAGGAAAACTTGCAGCCGGCTTCCTGCATCATCCGGACATCCGAGTTATCGAGGCTCCAACCCGAGCCGATGCCGTCGAGGAGAACGCGGACCTCCACGCCCGCCCGGGCGCGCTCGCAAAAAGCATCCCGGAACTGCCGGCCGATCTCATCTGAATGCAAAATATAAGTCGCGAAGTTCACCGTTCGCTTCGCGGACCCGATCGCCTTGAGCATTGCTGGAAAATACTCATCGCCGTTGGCCATTAACTCGATCTTGTTGCCGCCGATCGGCACCGGATCGGAGAGCGCCAGGGCAGAACCGAAAAACTCCGGATCGCGCACGGAGTAAGTATGCTCAAGATGATACTCGAGAGTGTGCCGGCGGATGAAAAACAGGCAGAAGATCAGGACGATAACGAGGAATCCGAGGGACAAGCCGATCCATTCCGCGAGGGCAAACCGCCACCACTGTTGGTGAAGCCAGTGCGACGAGCGCGGGCGTTTTTTGGCCATCGGGTGCGAGTTCCATACTGAATCGCGCCGGAGCAGCGGCCCGAGCGGATGCCTGCGCGGTTTTCCGTGAACGTCCCGAAGACCCCGGGCCTGACTACCGCATTGACTTGCCGAAATCCTCTACCGACATGACAACGTCGCGATCGTCGAACTGAACCCGCGTCGATGCGCTGAAGTTGAAGGCCGTTCGGCCTGAGCGGATCTCCTTGATGGTGAAATGGACGGTTCGCGAACGGATATCGAAACGGAGCATCAGGCCCACCTTGCGAAACCTGGCGTCGATATCCTTGATCCAATCTTTGAATCGTTCGGGATTGAACGTCCCCATGTCGCGGACCAGAACGAGGTGAACAAGGTTCCGGACCGCTTCGCGCTGCTCTTTCGGGCGCGAGTGCATGAGAATCATAGAGGTTCCTTGAGCAGAAGCGGTACCGGCGAAAATCGGGTTTCCCAGCCGGGCCGCCCTGGTATTCGTCGCAACGACCGGCATGCGTCCTGCTTATGGAAACTATAATGTTGTCGCCTTCGCGCCAGTTCAAACCTGCTCGGTGTGTTCTCCGCGCCAAATGCGCCGCCTTTACCTTGGTCGAAATCGTGATCTCGCTCGCAATTCTCGGCGTCATGTCTTCCGGCGTTTACATCGGCTTCAATTCGATCAACACCTACGCCGTTAGCTCCCGCCTCTACAGCGAAGCGCTGACCGCCGCGCAGAATCAGATCGATCTCGTCCTCTCCAAGGCGCCCTTCGATATCAACGCCGCATATATCTCCAGCACCTTCAATCCTGCCTTGGGAAAGATTCCCGCTGAATTGATGACCACCGCAGAGCTCGACACGCTCGCGACCTCAGGCGTCACTTTCCCCACTTCCGCGCCTGCGTCGACGCCGGCTACCTCCAGCTCCTACTACCCTTACTATCCTTACTATCGGACCGCCAGCGGCCAGCCCTTGCAGAAACAGGCTTTTATCTATCAGGATCCCGTGACGGGCAACACCCTGGTTACGGGAACGCTGACCATTACGGTGACCGATCCCGGCTTAACGATGAGCTATATCAACTCTGCGAACCTTAATATCCGCAAAACCAACGCGACCGTTACCTACACATTCCGCAATCGTAGTTATGCGGTGTCGCTCGACTCGATGCGTACTGCCGACCAGTGAAGACAATCCCGAAACAACTTCGTTTAATCAGAGCGTTCACTTTTGCCGAAATGTCGGTGGCGGTGAGCGTGATGTGCCTGCTGGGCATCGTGTTTTTCCAAGTTCTTCAATCCGGGATGATACTATCGGCCAAGAATACGGCGGTAAATGCCGCGCATGAAGAGGGACGCCAGGGCATGTTGCGCCTCACCCGCGATATTCACGCATCAATTTCGGTGCCGCAGTTGCGCGATGCCAACTTTGCGGTCATCAGTTCGACACCGAGCCCAAGTGCCTCCCCAGGCGCCACACCGCCTACCGCGCCGGCTATCTCGTTCCAAAATATCTCTTCCGGCCCCAATTGGATCTGGAACGATCCGGGCGGAGCGAACGGCATGATTATGATCAAGGACGGCTTAGCCGGTCCACCACTCCCAGGAATGCATCTGATTATCCCAGCCTGGGGTATCGAAGACGATATTAAAACAGTCACCGGGTCTCCAAGTACGGCCGGCCATTCAAATGTCACCACGGTGCATGGTTTCGAAACGGGTGTGAAGCGAAGCCCGCAATACCAGGGTGCGTACTATGCAATTACCTATTATACCAACCGGTCTATGTATGCAGTGAAAAACGGTAACTACGTTGCCGATCCAAAAGGCAATTTTAACCTCGTTGGCGGCCAGTATGTCGAGGTAACTCCCGGCACCGGGGCATATCATTACGAAAACGGTGAGTTGCACTACTACTTGCAGGCCTACAACGGCACTTCCTTTTACTGGCAGGACACCGCAACAGTGGCCCGATATATCAGCAGCCCGCAGCCGTTCTCGGTCCCCTTGAATCAATTCGGCGGTTCCGATAACCGGTATGTCCAGGTTTCCATTAGTGTTCGGGATCCCAAGACGAGCAATCGCGGCTACCTGGCCACGTCGAGTTTGTTAAGCACAAAGATCGATTATCGCTCGCGACTGACAATCTACCAATGAGACTTAACAGACGCAGTAATGACGGCAGCACCCTCGTCGTTATCATCATTGTCGTTGTCGTCCTGATTGTTCTTCTGGGGGTAGCTGTCGATTACTCGACTCAGATTTCGCGCAATACTCAGCGTAGCCGGAAGACCGCGCTGGCGATGGAAATCGCGGATGGCCACCTCGAGTACCTATTCACAAACTGGCGCAATATCTACCGTACCACCTGGACTACGGTATACGGCAGTAATACCGGCGGCACGGATTATTCGATCGTCGGCACAAATTACTTTTATACCACCTGTGCAACATGTACGATAAACAGCAGCGGCGCGGCACCCACTCCTGTGCCAAACATGACGCCTTCCGGCACGCCTCCATCGATTCCACTGCCTTCCACGTCGCTTTTCCCGACGGAGGCTAACTACGCCGTGAATCAGTACCGCATCCAGGCGGTGGACCCAATGATCACCCTGGACGCCAGTGGAAACGCTCAAATCGAAGGCGGCAACAAAGGGGGTGGCAGCTATGGAGTCATGAGCCCTGCGGCGACGCCGCCTGCCGGCTACGGCCCGAACCCCGCCTACGGAATGACCGGAGGTTTCCCTTACAGCTTCTACTATCTCGCCTCCGTTGACGTAACAGTGCCGGCCCTGACGGGAAACGTGACGGCCAAAGTGCGGCGAGTCTTCGAGAAAAAGTTCGATCTGCCGTGGTCGTACATGATGTTCTACGTGGATGACCTCGAGCTTCAGCCGACTGTCGGATTAAGTATCAGCGGCCCGATTCACACAAACAGCAGTCTTTATATTGGCACAAGTAACTTTACCACCAATTCGCGAGTGGAATTTGGCGCTAACTACGTTAATGGCTACTCGCCCAATGACTCGCGTTATGGCAGCTCGGCCACCTCGCCCAGTTTCGCCAAGAGTGATGCGTCGCTCGCCCTCTCAGATTGCCCGCCGGCGCAGACTTCGCCGTATCTGCCGTACGGTTGGAACCTCAGCTTTAATCCCAATGGCGCCAATTCAAACGACGGTTATCGCGAAATCATCGAGCAGCCCGCAGCGAGCCCGAGCCCTGACCCGCTGGCGAGCGTGCGCATGTATAATCAGGCCGGTCTGAGGATACAAATTGATTCCGGGGGCAATATCACTGCCCAGACCGTCAACTATTCGACTACGCCGGCGACTGTATCATCTCTCTCAGGCGGCTCACTAAACACAATCAAAGGGTTCGTTAGCACCGGCACTGCCAGCAACAGCACGCTCAGCAGCAGCTACGTCTTCTACGACAACCGTGAGGCGGGTTACGTTAAGGCGACGAATGTCGATCTTTACCAGTTGACGAAGGCAGTAAATTCGATCTCGAGCTGGAACGGCGTTGTCTACATTTCGGATACGAGCGCGACTCTTTATAACACCGACGGGACGGTTCGGACCGCTGGAACAGCCGTAAATGTCACATACAATGGGACGACTTTCTCGACTACCAAGCGCGGTATTCGGTTGATCAATTGCGGCATCCTTCCCAGCACCGGACTGACCATCGTGACGGATAACCCTGTTTACATCGTGGGCGATTACAACGTGAACCCAAGCGGCAGTACCAGCGGCGGTTCGCCGCCCAGCCCAGCGCCTACGCCTCAGTCAGATGTATCCCCTTCGGCGAGCCCTGCACCCAGCAACGTGGTTAGCGGCACCCAGCGGTATGCGGCGATCATGGGTGATGCCGTCACCGTCTTGTCCAAAAACTGGGTCGATACGAACTCGACGGGTAACGTGACGTCTTCATCTCGGTGGGCTGCGAACACTACTATCAATGCATGCCTGGTAGCAGGTAATTCGCCGAGCTCGGCTGGTGTTTACGGCGGTGGCGGAGAAAACTTCGTCCGCTATCTGGAAGACTGGAACCACAGCACCAATTATTTCACCTATTACGGCTCGATGGTGCAGCTGTATCGGTCCCAACAGGCGATCGGCGCATGGAGTGGTTCCGGAAATATCTACAAGGCGCCGATTCAGAAATGGTATTACGACGATGATTTGCTCACCGCGGGCGCGCCGCCCGGTAACCTCGATGTTGCCGCCTATCTTCAGCAGCAGCGCTGGTACGAAGTCTACTAATCCATCCCTATGAAAAGCCTTCTCCTGCTGGCTATCGCTGTGTTCGCTATTTCGGCAAAAGGCGCCATCGATCTCGCCCCTTTGCCGTCCGAGTTTGAAGGCGAGGGCGTAAAATATACCCGCCTCACGTTCAAGGATGACAAGCGTCAGGTATTTTATATTCCCCCGCAAAACTGGTCGTTCCATGGCTCAGCGGCGCAGTTGCGGCTCACCCCCCCTTCCAACTTCGCGCGTGCCGAGGCGGTCGTGGAGACGTTGCCGCTCGCGTCGCCCCAGCCGCTGGATGAAAAGGGTATCGAGCTCGTTCGCCAACAATTCGCCAGCAGTTTGCCGCCAGGAGCGCGGGCCATAAAAGTCTTAAGCGAAGAATCGAGTCCCGTGATGATCAACGGCAACATCGCGAGTTATGAGATAACAGCCTCGTACGAGCTTTACGGCGAGACATTCATGCGAAGCGTGTTATTTGCCAATCTGCTTGAAACACAACTGCGTTTTAAGTTTAGCGCCTTGAAGACGGACTTCGATGCTCTTCACCGCCAGTTCCGGGCGAGCCTTATCTCGTGGCAATGGGAAGAGCCGACTATCGCGAGTGTGACGGCGGCGAAGTAACGCATCCGGACCGGCCGCAGAGAAGGACGCCTGCCGCTAAATGGCGAGTCGGGGCGACCTCCGGGCGTCGCTATGGGGCCTTCACAAAATGCAGTCCAATCGGGAACCGGGGCCCCGGCCGCATCCGAATCAATAGAAAGCGGACGCCGCCTTCTCGGACGAGGAGGAGTCTCCTGGCGAATCGCACCAAGGGAATCCACAAAGGAAAGGGATTATCAGTGAAAAAGACAATACTCAGCATCGCGCTGGCAGTGGTCGCCCCGTTTGCATGGGCGCAAACCTCCAGCACATCAACAACGACGACGACGACCACCGACGGCGGTGGAACGATCACCGAGTACACGCCGGGCAGCGTGATCACGCTTAAAGAAACAAGCGGACCGCGCCACTATAAATTCGGCAAAACCGTCACCTACGTGACCAAGAGCGGCAGAACCCTCGATGAGGAAACGGTCAGGACTCGCATCAAGGTCGGCATCCCGGTCCACGTCCATTACACGGGCGAAGGGGACAATGTCCTCGTGGATCGCGTCGTCCTCGACGAGGATTGATCGGCGGCTGTTTCTCCGAACTTAGCACGCGCCGGCGTTCGGCTTAACCCGGGCGCCGGCGATTTGCCGCTCTGTGAATCCCGAGTGCCTCCCGGCCTCTCGCGCCGGTATCGGACCTACTAGGCCATTTACCGCGTTGGCGACGGCCACGTGGGGCAGTGGAGTAAGCCCGTCAGCGTGACGGTCGGGGGGTAAGCCGTACGCTCCGCGCGCGAACCGAAAACATTCTTCAGCGCGTCAAATTCTCCGGTGCGAACGGCGCACCGTTCGGCGCGCGAACCAATACCCTTCGTGCGCGCCGCGCGCCGGCGGCCGGAAAGCGCCTGAACACTTCCACCGCGCGCTAGAACGTTGCCAGCGAACGGCATTCACGAGCAGGCGGATTATGAGGCGGCCGCGCGAACGCCGTAAATGGGTGGAATTACGTAGCCGGAAAGCGCAGCGATATCGGCTGCTTCAACGAGTTGTCACTGCGAGTTGGGAATGATGGCGCTCTCGATGGCGCGGCGCCGCTCGTGGCACCACGTGACCGCACCGGTGCGGGTTTCCACGCCGACCTTTTCGAGGATGTGCTGGACATGTTTTTCGACGGTGCGTGTGCTCAGCCCGAGGATTGCAGCGATCTCCGCATCGCGCTTGCCTTCGACGATCCATCCAAGGACTTCGCCTTCACGCAGGCTCAACGGGTGGAGAGCGGAGAGCGGTAGGGACTTGGGGGGCGTTTAGGCGAGCAGGCTCGCGCGGAGGCGGTGCTAGGGGCATGGAAATTGTTCTTAGTTACCTGCAATCCGCTCCGCGTGCAATACGTAGCAATACTTACCGCGTCCCCCAGTGGAGGCGGACCAGCGTGGGAAACTGCGTAGGAGAGGACAGCTTTAGGCACGGCGGGTGCTTATAATTTCTAGAAATCCATGCGCCTTTCCCGAGATTCCGAAGCTGCCACCACTCTAGCGGAGTTGATGATTACCGCGGTGGTCGTCGGCGTTTTCTTTGCCTGCATTTTCGAAGTCAGCGCGATCTGCCTCCGCTACATCTCGGCGAGCAAGGAGAACGTCAGCTCTATCGAGTGTGTCCAGGATCGGGTTGAACAAATCCGCGGCACCGATTTTACAAGTCTGCTCGATCCAACCTACATGACGGTCGTCCCGGCGGTCCCGGCGGCGTCCCCCTTGCCATCGCCGCCGCAACGGCGAAATCTCACTGTCCCTGCAAACGCATCCGCGCTGGCGCAGTCGGCGACTGAGACAGTCAAAATCAGCACGTTTTCCGGCGGAGCGGCCACGACGCCCAGTGTGACCTACACGCGCGCGCCGGGAGCGGTGATAAGTTCCACTCCCTTTTCCGACACGAATGTTTCCCCGACAGTATCCTGGGCCGGTGGCGCCAGTTTTCCTTCGACAACCACGACCGTCCTAGTGGACGTGACTTACACTTGGACATCTACCCTGGGCGGTCTGCAACGCACGGAAACCACTTCCACCATCGTTTCCGCAGGGACAAAGAAATGAAGATTTCCAAATCAAGCCGGAGAGGCGGCTTCACCCTGGGGGAAATGATGGTGAGCATGGGCATCGCTACCGTCCTTCTGGTCGCGATCTTCTCCGTCACGGTGGCCCTGAACCGCTCCTACGCCGCGGCGGACAACTATTTTACGACCCACCTCCAGCAAATTCGGATCATGGATTATCTGGCGCGCGACGTGAAGCGGAGTTTCAGCGTGACTACCTCCCCGGACCTCAAGACCGTGACCTGCATCATGCCCAATTACATTGTCCAGTCGGGTGATCCCGAGGCCGTAACTGACGCCACCACCATCGGCAACCGGCGCACGCCGGTGGTCGTCACCTCAGTGAACCTGAACAAGGCGACCGTCGATTATGGAACGAGAATGACGAGGACAGTCACAGACGGCATCACGAATGGATCCGCCGTGCTTACTTCAAATACAGCGGTGTTCACTTCCGCCGATGTGGGAAATCCGATCACGGGCACGAACATCCCGGCAGCGACTACCATCAGCGGCTATACGAATGCAACCAGCGTTACGCTCTCTCAGCCTGCCGCGTCTTCCGGGGGCAACCCGATTACGTTCAAGATTTACGGAGACGGAAACCGGTCCGTGACCGACGCGGTTACGACTAACGGCTCAGCCACTATCACCTCGGCCACGGCTTACTTCACGGCCGCGGATGTGGGCAAGCCGGTCGTCGGCACGACGCTCACGGCCGGGACCACGATTGCCTCGATCCAGAGCACGACCTCCGCGACGATGTCCTCTGCCGCAATTAATTTTCCCAAAGACGTCAATGGCGTCACCATCAGTCCTTTCACTTCCACAGTTACCATCGGGGGCATTGTCGTGGTCTACACGGTGAGCGGGAACACCATCACTCGCACCGAAAACGGCGTCCTTACCACGATTGCTTCCAGCACCGACCAGCTTCTCCCGCAGACCACCGACTGGCAACAGTCCAATACGGAGTACACCACTACCACGGTGAACTTCCAACCGATCTTCACTCAAAACGGTAGCACGATGCAAAAGACGGGGACGACCGTTTACGCGACCGCTTACCTCCGCAACAAGCGGCGAGGAAACTGACACTTACGGCAACGGATTTATGAAAACAGCTGAAGCACCACGGTCGCAAAAAAGCGAGAAGGGCAGTACCCTGCTCGTCGCCACGAGTACTATCCTGGTCCTCTCTCTCGTGGGTGCCGGCGTCCTTCTGAACTGCACAACCCGTTACAATGCCACGTCCAATCAAGTCAAAGGCTGGAAAGAAGCCCTGGTGGCGGCCGAAGCCGGCGGTGACCTGGCTTTTGCTGAAGTCCGGAAATACGGGCTGGTGGATCCCGCAAATCCGCCCGCCGATCCTGGTTTCCTCTCGGCCAGCGGCTGGTCATCGCCCGCGCCGTCTCCGATGCCGACAGCGAATTCATGGGCGCTGGGAAGCTCAACTCCCCTGGCCTTTGGGAACGCGGGCAACCTCAGCACGCAGGTAATCGTGGATAAGTTTGCCACTGTCCCGGGAAGTACTACCGGGGTTGGTTACTACCGCATCCGCTCCACCGGCATCGCCCAGGTATCGGGTTTGAAGCGCACCGGGATGGATAATCGCCTGGACTCCGTGACCAAGGGTGACAATCTGCTCCGCAAAATCGATTTCGGAATCGACCATTTCATCTCGACCTACGGCTACGGTGATGCGTTGCCCTCCGCGACCCCGACTACGGCGAACGGCAAGAGAACCGTCGCGGTGGCCAGCGCCGATCATGCCCAGGTCTCACGCCGAATCGAACTCATCGCCATTCCGGTGATGCTCATTGAAGGAGCCGTCAAGACCTCCGGCTCCTTCAATGGAACGCTCGTTGATAGCTATGACTCAAAGAACGGCGATTACCAAGGATCGAATCCCGCTCCGCCGTACGACATTGATGCCCATGACGGCGACGTCATCGACGGCAGCTCTATCTTCAGCGCCGGGCATATCTATGGCGACGTAACCACCAACGGCGGATCCGCGGGCAATAACAATATTAGTGGCATCGTGGATAACAACGTCCCGATAGTGGTGCCCACCGCTACGCCGGGAGTTGCGCCGATTCCCCTGCTCCCAGGAATGGCAGGATTCGCGTACACCTACAACTCCAGCGCCCCTTCCACGATCACTCCCACGGCCACACCAAACGCCTCCGGCGTCCTGAAAAGAAGCTTCTGGTATACCTATTCGACCCTCAACAACGTGACGATTGATCCGCTCAAGACGGCGAACGGCACCCCGATCGATACTGAGGTCAATATCTATGTCACCGGCGACGTGGGTGACCTTCAAGTAAACAAGGGCGTTAGTGCCAATATTTATTTCAGGGGAAACATGTCGACCAAGGCGAAGAATACCAATGACAACAACTTCGACGGTCCCGTCCAGACTTGGACCTGGTTTTACACGAACGCCGCGGCCCGCACAGGCGCCACCGGATTCGTCGCGGGCGATATCAACAAGATCGCCTACCAGGATGGCAGCCCTGGAAGTTACTGGAAATTGACCGCCACGACGCCGACGTGGGCCGCTTACACCCCTACGAGTCCTAACCTGGCCGCCGCCGACACCGTCTGTGTCCCTACCAAGCCCGCCTGGGCGTACGCTACCGCCGCGGCGCGAACCGCCGCGACTGGTTTTGTAGTAGCCGACGTCGGTAAGATTGCCTACCAAGTGGATACTCAGGCCTACTACACACTCACGGCGACCACCCCGACGTGGGCCTCCGTTATGCCTTACACGGCCTCGCCTTTGGTCAGCCGGGCGGGTCACCTCTGGTATTATGGAATCAGCCCGGCCGATGGCTCTCCTCGAACCATTACGATCAGCCCCCCCGGATCATTGTGGGCGGCGTTCTACGCCCCAAGCTACGACTTCGCGACTAATGGTAACCCGGACATCTATGGCGTGGCGGTGTGCAAGACTTTCACCCAAAACGGCAACTGTTCATTCCATTTCGACAAGCAGCTCGCGAGCAGCAGTCCTCCCATAGATTACCGCGTGGCAAGTTACGTCGAAGACATTCGTTAGCTCAGCGACCCCAGCAGGAATCCGGATGTTTCTTCCCCGGGCTGGCCAGTTGCTGATAAGTTCGCGCAAACATGGCGCAGGTATTTTTGCTCTCAGTTACTCCGGCAGACGACGAGACGGATTATAACCGGGCGCCGTTGGAGGAAGCGCAGAAATGCGCCGAACTGGATCGGTTCCGCGTCCACTCCCTGACGACCGATCCGAATGCGGCGGACCTGATCATTTTTGTGGAATTTTATGGCGCCGGTTGGTACTTCGAGCGCGTTCGCCAACACCCTCTCGTTCGCAAGTATCGAGAAAAATGTTTTCTCTTCACGGCTAATCCCTTGGTCATTCCGTTTTTGCCCGGGGTATATACGGCTATCGAGAGACGATGGGTCTCAGCAAGGACCCGGCCTGGATTTTACCTCGGGCGAGCGAAGAACGCATTCACGACCTACACGCCCGCGGCGGAAGACTTGCCTTATTTGTTTAGCTTCATGGGGTCGACGAGGAATGCCCCGGTACGGCGGAAGCTCGCTTCGCTCAGCCATCCCCGGAGTTTCTTTCAGGACACCACCGCACAGTTCAACCGGGTCCTCGACCGAAAGATGGATGACCGGGAAAGATCGGACTACGAACGGCGCTATGCTGAGCTAATCAAGGCCAGCAAGTTCATCCTTTGCCCGAGGGGCGTGAGCGCCTCGACCATCCGATTGTTTGAAACGATGCGCATGGGGCGCGCGCCCGTGATTTTATCCGACGGCTGGATTCCGCCGGCTGGACCGCGTTGGGACGAATTTGCCATTCGAGTGCGCGAAAAGGATTTCGCCCGGATTCCGCAACTTCTGGAAGAGCGGGAGGACGAAGCCGTCGCGATGGGCAACCTGGCGCGGCGCGAGTGGGAGAAGTGGTTCTCTGATGAAGTGCTATTTCATCGCCTGGTGGAACTTTGCCTCGATATCAAGGCGAGACGAAAAATCCCCGAGGCCATCGGACGCTGGCTGGTTTATCTGCATTATCTTGAGCCGTTTCAACTGCGGCGAAAGTTGGGGGTGGCTTACCGTGCGTTACGCAGAATACGTGCGCGATTGTCGAGGGAGCCGGATGAGGGCGTCCGAGAGTAGTTGGGAGTGTCAGTCTTCTGCCGCTGCCCCGGCAAGCAGCTTCGAAATAGAATCCTGGATGTCCGCTATGCACACGGGTTTCTTAAGATAGGCGTCGCCGCAGGTCCTCAACGCGTCCTGGTGATCCGTTTCATCGCCATACGCTGAGTAATACAGGATCGGGATCTTCCCATTCAGGGCGCGCAATTTTTGGCAGAGCTCGACGCCGGTCCCGTCTGGCAGCCGGATATCGAGGATGTAGAGATCGAAATCTATCTCTCTGGCGAGCTCGAGGCCCTCAGCCACGGTGCCGGCGGTAAGAACGCCGTAGCCGCAGTCCTGCAGGAGCGCCGCCATCATCAGCCGGGTATCCTGATGGTCGTCGACGTGGAGGATGCGGGCCTTTGTTCGTTGCATCGTTCCTCCAAACTCAGACAAACGGGGGGGCCTGACAAGGGATTTGCGAAGCGCCCGGCCGAATTGAAAATCCCCCGATTTTCTTTATTGACATATTTACGCGCCCGGAGGCATATCTTGGCGCGAAGAGTTTCAACAGAATTCAAGGAGGAAAATTTTATGACCCCTAATCGCATTCGTCCGACTGCTCTCGTTTTTTGCGCTGCTTTACTCGCGACGTTCACCGCCGTTTCTTCAACGGCCGCGGTTGTCTGGGATTTGAATCCTAGCGACCAAAACGCCCCGGTCGGATCGAGTAGTCATACGTTCACCAACTCGGGTTATTCGATTACGGCCTACGGATTCGACAATCATTCTGGCATCGGCACCCCCCATGACCTCTTTTACAAGAACGTGGGGCCCATCGGCGGAGCGGTCGAGAGTGGCCTGGGCCTGACCAACACGCTGGACAATGAGCTCCAGGTGAGTTTGAACTTTATCCAGTTTGATTTTACCGCCGCCCTGGCTGCGGGAATGATGAACGGCCAGCTCAGCGTGGGCAGTATTCAGCTGAACGAAGCCTTTGCGATTTACGGCTCGAACGTCCTCGGAACGCTGGGCGTACAAGTCTCAGGCACGTATGGCAGCGCTTTCGACAACCAATTTGTGAGCATTCCGAACTTCGGGCAGTTCCATTATTACTCGGTCCTGGCCACGGCGGATGACGTGTTGCCGGTCGCCATCCAGGCCGACCTTCCGGCGGTTCCTGAAATGAACGCCCTCCTCCCGATCTCGGCGCTGCTGTTGCTTGTGTTCGCCACCACCGTCTGGCGCAGACGCTCCTCCGCATAGTCTCCGCATTCATACTTCAAGCTCCAGGCTTTGCGGATCGCTCAACGTTCCGTGAAGGGAACGCGCACGATGATTGAGCCCACGCCTTCGCTTCGTGTCCTTTGTGCCGATGACAACGTTCTTGTTCTCGACATGCTCTCTAAGACGCTCCAATCCGCCGGGCATCATGTCGAAGTGGCGACAGACGGGCGCGCGGCCGTCTCCCGGGTGAAGGAAGATCCCGGCTATTTTCAATTGATCGTCACGGACACCCGGATGCCGCAGCTGGACGGCTTTGGAGTCGTTCAGGAGGCACGGCAGGCCGGGTTCTCTGGAAAGATCATTGTTTTTGCTAACGCTCTGACGGTCGAAGATCGCCAACGGTACGCGGATCTGCGCGTCGATCGGGTGATCGACAAGCCCGGCAAGAGCGGTGAGCTGGTGGGCGCGATCAGCGAATTGCGCGCGAGTTTGCCGTAACTGGCAGGCGCGGTCTGGGTTAAAGACGCGCCTTTTTCCGCGTCGGTATTTCGTTCCTTTTCGAGGCCGTAGTGATCAACGGGACAACGCTTTGCCCCAACATTTTCACAGGGCTGGCCCGGAAGCAGCTTTCTAGTAATTATAATGAAGCTTTCCCGCCATGTTTGGGTTGTTCCCGTAGCATGCCTGGTTTTTTTGCTGGGTGCTCCCCGCTTTGCCCACGCTCTTGTCCTCGATTGGGACACCGTGGCATGGACCGCCGGATCGCTCAATAATTCCTACGACCTCACCGGCGACGCCGTGAACGACATCACGGTCACGATCACCGGCCAGAACTCGAACATCTTCACAAACGATCCGGCCACCGGTATGCTAACGCCGGCTCTCACTCAATCGCTTACCGGTGGGTTAACCCCTGCCCAAAACTCCCTCGACATAGCGGCGAATCTCCACACGAACAGCAACCTGACAGTCCAATTAAGCTTCGGAGGACAGTACGGGTTAGCGACCAATGTCTCCTTCACTATTTTCGATATCGATGTCACCACGAACAGCGACATCATTAGCAACATCTACGGAGTCGCGGCAGATGGAACGCATATAGCCGCGACGATTACGAATCTGGGCTCCGCTGTGACCCCGAGCGGCTCCCTTCTCACCCAAAAACTTACCGGCAACGCCGGCTCTGCGGATAATTCCGGGGACGGCAATGCAACAATCAGCTTCGGGGGCGTAGCCATCACTGATGTGTTTTTCACTTTCGGGAACAATGCCGGCGCGCCGCGTTACCAAGACATCGCGATCGGCGACATTTCCTTCACTCCAGTTCCCGAAATGAATCCCGCGGCGGCCTCGGCCATAAGCTGCCTCCTCGCGCTCGGCGCGATGATGGCATTCCATCGGCGGGCCAAAATCAAAGCGCGCTACTTACCCCAAGGCGGGTCCTAAGCGGTCGCCGGTTCCGGCGAAACCAGAGCAGGCGACATCGCCCGCAACTTCGAAATAACGGCGGGAATAATCTCGAGCGCCTGGTCGACCTCGGCGTCGGTATTGAAGCGCCCGAAAGAAAAACGCATGCTGCCGCGCAAGCGCTCGGCCGCCAGATTCATCGCCCGCAAGACATGCGATGCCTCGAGCGAGCCCGTGCGGCAGGCAGAACCGGCCGAGCAACAGAGCTGATGGCGATCGAACATTACCAGCGCGGCGTCCGATTCGATCCCTATGAAGGAAACGTTCGTCGTGTTCGGCAATCGCTCGGCGAGGTTTCCATTTACGAACGCATTCGGTATTCGTTCCAAGAGGCCGTTTTCAAACCGATCCCGAAGCGCGCGCACACGGCTGTCTTCCTCCGCGAGCGTCGCCGCCGCGCATTCCGCCGCCTTCCCCAGCGCTACGATCGAAGCCACGTTTTCCGTTCCCGCGCGCCGATTGTTCTCCTGGCTCCCACCGATCATTGAGGGCTTGAACGCGGAACGCTTATTCGCGTAGAGCGCGCCCACGCCCTTGGGTCCATGAAGTTTGTGCGCGGAGAGGGCGAGCGAATTGATCGTCGAATCGGCCAGGCGGATCGGAATTTTTCCCACGGTCTGGATCGCGTCGGTATGAAACAAGACGCGTTTTCGGCGCGCGATCTCCGCGATTTTTTCAACCGGAAACAGCACCCCCGTTTCGTTGTTCGCCCACATCGCGGTAACGATGGCAGTCTGCGGCGTGATCGCGGCTTCGAGTTCGTCCAGGTCCAGGTTTCCGTTGCCGTCCACGCCCACGATCGTGACCGCACCGCCGCGGTTCGCGACGGTCTCGCAATGGCGGCGCGTCGCGCTGTGCTCGACGGCGGTCGTCACGATGTGCCGGCGGTTTGGGTCGAGTTGCAGCGCAGAATTTACTGCGGCGTTATTCGATTCCGTCCCGCAACTGGTGAAAACAATTTCCCCGGGCTCGCACCCGAGCAGCGCTGCCACGCGTTCCCGCGCCAGATCGATGGCACGCCGAACCTGGCGGCCAAAGGTGTAGCCGCTCGAAGGGTTGCCGTAGTAGTCGGTCAGGTACGGCAGCATCTCCTCGATCACAGCCGGGTCGAGCTGGGTCGTGGCGTTGTTATCGAGATAAATGATCTGCTCGCGGGCGATCATGGAAGCGGTCATCTTAGGCAAGCAGAACCCGGGCGTAAAGTCCGTCGTCGACGGCTATTCGGGAGGCCGCGGCGCATTCCCCGGATGTTGCGGTTCGCGATGGGAGTAGCGGAAATAGAGATTGCGCAGGTAAATCGGCAGCGGCATCGCCGTGCTCAACACGCCAACGGAATCGCGCTGATAAATCGCAAAATAACTCAGCATCAGGAGGCTTCCGATTGCGCTGCATTCCCAAAACCCAAAGGGAATCACACTTTTCCTGGCGCGTTCCGACGCAATCCATTGGATCAGAAACCGCAGACCGAACACGAGGCTGCCGCTCAGGCCCACGATTTTCCACGGGTGAATCAAAATCCCGAACACATGGGTCTCGGCGAGAAATTGGAGGCTGTTCATAAGGGGCCAAGGTTCCTCCAAGGAGGGGCAGTTTACAAACCGCCGTCTTTCGATCTCACTGTTCTCCGCCGTTCGACCTCGGGTAGTTTTCCATCTAGGATTCCGCCGCATGTCATCCATCTGGGACCTGGCCAATCCGCAATTCCGCGACCTGCCCGTTTACGAGCCGGGAAAACCGATCGAGGAAACCGCCCGGGAGCTGGGCGCGCAGGCGGAAAAAATCATCAAACTCGCTTCGAATGAAAACCCCCTTGGTCCCTCGCCGAAAGCGGTCGCCGCGATGCGAGCCGCGCTTGATTCCGGACATCGTTATCCCGATGGCGGTGGCTTTTATTTGCGCGACGCGCTCGCGAAAAAATTAGGGTTGAGCCGCGACCATCTCATTCTCGGCGCGGGCTCGAACGAGATCATCGAATTCCTCGGGCACGCCTTTCTGGATCGGGGCGACGAGGTCGTCACTTCCGAGCACGCGTTCGTCGTTTACAAGCTGGTTGCCGCCGTCTTCGGCGCGCGCACGATCGAAGTGCCCAGCCCCGATTTGCGGCACGATCTCGACGGGATTGTAGCCGCCATCACGCCGAAGACGCGTCTCATCTTCATCGCGAATCCGAACAACCCCACCGGCACCCTCGCCGGGCAGGATCAAATCGACCGTTTTATGGAACGCGTGCCGCCGGAGATCGTGGTCGTGTTCGACGAGGCCTATTTCGAATACCTCGACCATCCGCCGGACACCCTGCGTTTCGTTCGGGCTGGCCGAAATGTGATCACGCTGCGCACCTTTTCAAAAATCCAGGGCCTCGCGAATTTGCGGATCGGTTATGGCATCGCCCGGCCGGAGTTGATCCAGGTACTGCACAAGACCAGGCAGCCGTTCAACGTCAGCGGCCTCGCGCAGGCGGCGGCGCTCGCCGGCCTCGAGGATGAAGCCCATCTGAGCAAAACGAAGCGGATCACCGACGAAGGCCGCGACTATCTGCAAACAGAATTCGCCTCGATGAAGCTTCAATTTGTCCCGAGCGTAGCGAACTTTGTCCTCGTGAATGTCGGTGACGGCACAAAGATTTTCCGCGCGCTCCTCGAGCGCCGGATCATCGTGCGCGCTCTCAAAGGCTACAATCTCGCGTCGTGGATTCGCATTTCTGTCGGCACCATGGAGCAGAACCGGAGATGCATCGCAGCGTTGAAGGAGATCTTGGCGAGCCAGCCGGCGTGACCGCTTCATCCGAAACGACGGCGCCGGCGGCGGACACAATCGCGGCCATTTCCACTCCCGCCGGTGAAGGCGCCATCGCGATGGTGCGCATCTCCGGAGAGGACGCAATCGCCGTCGCCGACCGGATTTTTCGCGGGAACGAAAAGCCTTCCGAGTTTCCTTCGCACACCCAACGCCTCGGCGAAGTCGTCGCGGGCGATCGCGCCCTCGATCAGGTGATGCTCTCGGTTCATCGCGCCCCGGCCAGTTATACCGGCGAAGACCTGGTCGAGATCACCTGTCACGGGGGCGTCCTCGTCACTGCCCAAGTGCTCGAAGCCTGTCTCGGTGTGGGTGCCCGTGCGGCGCGGCCCGGCGAATTCACCGAGCGCGCTTTCTTGAACGGCAAGATGGACCTGACCCAGGCCGAAGCCGTGATCGATTTGATCCGGGCGCGGACCGACTTGGCGTTGCGCTCCGCGCGCGAGCAGCTCGAAGGCCGGCTCGGCGAAATGATCGGGACCATTCGAACCGATCTCGTCCAATTGCTCGCGCACATTGAAGCAGCGATCGATTTTCCCGAGGAAGGCATCGCGCCCGATGAAGGCGCTCGTCTTCGCTCTCGTCTCGATTCGATTCGTGAACAAATGAGAAAACTGCTCGCGACCGCCGATCAGGGGCGCATTTTGCGGGAGGGATTGCGTGCCGTCATTTACGGCCCGACCAACGCCGGCAAGTCGAGTTTACTCAATCGCCTGCTCGGTTATGAGCGGGCGATTGTCAGTGAACAGCCCGGCACCACGCGCGACACAATCGAAGAAGTGATCAACCTGCGCGGCATCCCGATTCGCCTGCTCGACACTGCCGGCCTGCGCGAAGCCGCGGACGAGATCGAGCGCGCCGGAATTGCGCGCACGGAGAAGTCGCTGGCTGGCGCCGATCTTCTCCTTCAGGTGCTCGACCGCAGCGTTTCGAAACCGGCCGGGTTTAGTGAGAACTCGACGGAGCAAACGCGGATCACGCTGCTGAACAAGAGTGACCTGCCCGAACATGCCGATTGGCGGAACGTCGACGCGTTACGAATCTGCTGTCTCTCGCCGGACGGATTGCGCGGTTTAGAGGACGCGATCATTGAGAAGATTTCCGAAAAGCATTTGCGACCCGAGAGCGGCGTGGCAATCAACACCCGGCATCGCGATTGCCTCCGGCGCGCTCTGACTTCCTGCGATTTGGCCGCTGGCACCATGGAGGCGGCCTTCGCGCCGGAGTACATGGCGGTGGACTTGCGTGCGGCGCTTCAAGCGCTCGACGAAGTAACCGGCGCTGCGAATACCGAGGAAATCCGTGACGCGCTCTTCGCCCAGTTCTGCATCGGCAAATGAAGGCGGAGTTTATCTACGAACGTCTCGTTAGGCCGATCCTGTTTTCGCTGTCGCCCGAGGCCGCCCATAATCTCGCGATCCGCAATCTGCGTGCGATTTCCTCTTGGCCCTCCGTTCTCCGCCAGCTCGAACGTTTCCGGCCCGCGCCCAAACCGAAGACCGTCTTTGGCCTGACGTTCCCCAACCCGATCGGTCTCGCCGCCGGTTTCGATAAGAACGGCGTCGCGATTCCCGCCTGGGCCGCGCTCGGCTTCGGCTTTGTCGAGGTCGGCACCGTGACGGCCAAACCGCAGCCCGGAAATCCGAAGCCGCGCATCTTCCGTTGTCCGGCGCAGCAAGCGCTCATCAACCGGCTAGGCTTCAACAATGACGGCGCCGACGTGGTGGCTGCCCGCCTGCGCAGGCTGCGCGAGAGCGGCCACTGGCCCGCCATTCCCGTCGGCATCAACCTCGGCAAATCCAAAATCACGCCGATTGAAAACGCCGTGGACGACTATCTCTACTCCTTCCGGCTTCTGGCACCGCTGGCCGATTACGTCGTCCTCAATGTCAGCTCGCCGAATACACCCGGGCTCCGCTCGCTCCAGGCACACAACGCGCTCGAACAGTTGCTCGCCGCCGTTCGCCGCGAAAACGAAATCGTGCGTAAACCCGTCCTGCTAAAAATCGCGCCCGATCTTTCCAGCGCGGAGCTCGAACAAATTATCGCCGCCTGCGAGCAGCACGCCGTCGCGGGAATTATCGCCACGAACACCACCCTGGATCACACCGCGATTTCTTCCGCTCGCGATGAAACCGGCGGATTGAGTGGTCATCCGCTGCGGGAAAAATCGACCGAGTTCGTTCGCGCAATCACTTCCCGATCCTCGTTGCCGGTAATCGCCTCCGGCGGAATCTCCGATGCCGCCAGCGTGCGGGAAAAACTCGAAGCCGGCGCGCAGCTGCTCCAGGTCTATACCGGCTACGTCTTTCGCGGCCCGGGTTTACTGCGTGAGATCGCGCAAGGATTGTAGTTCGATCAGCGCGAAACCCACCTGGGGGCTATCCCTTTATCTGGGACAATGACGGGCAGTTCGTCCATCATGTATTGGGTCTTGCCGATCACGCCCCACATCGGGACGCCGGTCGCGGCCAACCATTTCTTCGACATGCTTTCCCCGGTGTGGCAGCCCCAGCTCTTGGCGAACGCGCCGCGGGCAAAAACCCGGCCGTTGATTTTCTTAAGCTCATCCTCGTGCAGCCACGATTTGCAGGCGCTCTCGATGTTGCTGCTGTAATCGAACATGAAGCACTTCGCGTTGGAATGACCGAAGTATTCGAAGTCGACGACCTTCAGGCTGTCGCGCGGCTTGCCACCATTCAGGTAATTGATGACGTCGTTGCCATTCCCGATGTAAACGAGGTTCAGGTTGAACTTGTCCCGAACGGAATCGATGAAACCAAACAGGTCCTGCTTTTCCTGGACGCCGCGGTCCTTGTAACCCTGCCGATAAACGAGCCAGGTAATTTTTGCGTCCGGCGCCTGCGCGCGGATCTGCTCGGTGCGGATGCGAGCGGCGCGGATGAAGTTCGCCCACCAATGATCGTGCGGCTGGAGTTTGTATTTCTCCCACACCATGAGCGACGGGCCGCCGACGAGCAGGACGTATTCGCCGTTCGGCGGAATGGCCGCAGGCGCCGGGCGAACCAGGACCAGGCCCAGGAGAAGGAGAAGTGGGAGCAATCGTTTCATCGGAAATGGTTGGGAGCAGTATTTATGCTGCGGACGGACTCCTTGCAAGTGGCAGCAGGGTTCTTCACCTCCTGCTCATGATCTTGATCGTGCTCCTGATCCTTCCTGCCGGCATCCTCTCCCGGAGGATTATGATCAGGATCAGGAGCATGAGCAGGAAGACTTAGCATTCGTCGCGAACCAGGTCTTCGATTGTCTGGCGCCGCCGAACAAGAGAAAAACGATCGCCCTGGACGAGAACTTCAGCAGGCAGCGGCCGCGAATTATAGTTCGACGCCATGGCAAAGCCGTAAGCGCCCGCGCTCATTAACGCGAGGAGGTCACCCTCGCGTGCCGGCGGCAGCTCACGGTCCTGAGCGAAGAAATCGCCGCTCTCGCAGACTGGGCCGACGACATCCACCGACTCGCGTTCCTTCGCGGCGGGTTCACGGACCGGCACGATCTCGTGGTAACTTTGGTAAAGCGCCGGCCGGATGAGATCGTTCATCCCCGCGTCCACTATCACGAATTTCTTCTTCGCGGCTTGCTTCAAGTATTGGACGCGAGTGAGTAACACTCCAGCATTGCCGACGAGAAACCGCCCCGGTTCGAGCAAGACTCGTAATCCAAGTTGCCGCAGCGGCGGGACAATCGCATCGCGATAGTCGGCCATGCTGAACGCAGACATTTCGCTGCCGTGCTCGTGCCACCATTTGCCGGAGCCACTCTCTAGCGCGCGCCGATAAATAATCCCCATCCCGCCGCCGACACTGAAAAACTCCAGCGAATACCGCTGCTTCAATTCCTCGATCAGCGGCGTGACTTTCGCAATCGCTTCCGCAAAAGGCGCCGCGTCCGTGATCTGCGAGCCGATGTGCATTTGCACGCCGCGAATGAAAAGGTTCGGCAGCTGGGCGGCTTTCTCGTAAAGTGCGGCCACGCGATCCAGCCCGATCCCAAATTTATTTTCGCTGCGGCCGGTCGAGACATAACGGTGCGTTCCGGCATCGACATCGGGATTCACCCGGAGCGCGATCGGAGCCCTGACTTCTTTGCTTCGCGCGATGCGATCGATCCGCTCCAGCTCCGCTTCGCTCTCGACGTTGAAACTCAAGACCCCTTCGTCGAGAGCATACTCGATTTCTTCACGAGATTTCCCGACGCCGGCGAAGGTGCATTTCGCCGCCGCGCCGCCGGCCTTGAGGCCGCGGAAAAGTTCGCCGCCGGAGACGATGTCGAAACCGGCGCCGGCGTCCGCGAGCAATTTCAGGATCGCGCCATTGGAGTTTGCTTTGACGGCGTAGCAAATCAGGTGATCGAGCGGAGCAAGCGCCGAATCGAGGCGGCGATAATGATCGAGGATTGTTCCGGCGCTATAGACATAGAGCGGAGTGCCGAACTCCTCCGCGGCGCGGGCGAGCGCGGCTTCCTCGCAATAGAGTTCGCCCTCGCGGTAATGAAACGAATGCACCGCTAAATCTAGCTCGGGCTACGCCTGCGTCACGCGGGGTCGCACCAGTGCGATGAGCGACGCGAGAATAAGCAGCGCGCCAAGGGTGCAGACGATCGCGGCGCCAGATGGAAAATCGCCCCGGATAGAGACGTACACTCCGCCAATGCCACCCAGTAACGAAATCCCCCAGCCAATCAGAAGCCGCATCGAAGTCCGGCGCGCCAGCGTGACGGCGCACACGGCGGGCACGATCAGGTAACTGAAGACGAGCAAGATGCCGGCGACGCGGACGAAGATCGTCACGACGATGCCGAAGGTGGCGTAGAAGAAAAAATCCCACCAGCGCACCCGCCACCCGAGGCGGTAGGCTTCCTCGCGTTGAAAGGAAACAAGCAGGAAGTTTTTCCGGAAAATGAAATGGACGATGCCGACGGCGATGAAAACGCCGAAGCATTTCCAGACTTCAGCGGCGCTGACCACGGTGATGTCGCCCACCAGCATGTTCCGGATTTCTTCGTTGCCGTGCGCGGACCGGCTGAGGAGCAGGATTGCTGCTGCGGCCGCGACCACGTAGCTAATTCCGATGATCGCTTCCTGGGGCACCTGGCTGGCGCGCTTTCCTGCCACGGAAAAAATCGCGGCGCCGAGCAGGGTGACGCCCAGTCCGATCACGTAAGACATCACGCTTTCCGGCTCGTAGCCGAGCAGGACGCCCACGCAAATGCCGAGCGACGCCATCTGGGCCATGGCGATGTCGATGAAAATGATGCCGCGTTGGACGACGTGAAGTCCCAGGTAAACGAGAAGCCACGGCAAAAGGATGCAGGCCGCACAGGGCCAGAACATGAGTTCCCACATCATTCTCATTCGTCGTTCCTTTCAGTCGTTAGGCCAAAGCACTGCGGGCTGATCATTTCAGGGCGGCGGTGAGATTTGCTACCAGCCGGTCGATCAGTTTCACGTACGTATCCGTGTTCGGAAGTCCGCCGGGATATTGCGTGAAATCAACCACCTTCGCGCCGGTGGAGCTGGCCACTTTCTCGGCGATTTTTCGATCGTGAAACGGCTCGACGATGATCGCTTTGATCTTCTGCGTCTTCATTTTCTCGATGACCTCGGCGAGGTGCGACGGTGAGGGCGGGATTCCGGGTTTCGGTTCCAGGAACGTATCGATGTTTAAGCCAAACCGGTGCGCGAAGTAGACCCAGGAATCATGGTAGGCGACAACGCTTTGTCCCTTGAATGGCAGCATGGCCGCGCCCCATTCCTGAAGCTTCGCATTGATGGTGGCCTCGAACTTCTTGTAGTTCGCGTCGTAGGCGGCCGCGTTCGGCGCATCCAGGGCGCTGAAAGCTTGAGCGATATGGAGCGCAACCGTTTTCGCGATGATCGGATCTACAACGAAATGCGGGTTGCCGAGCGAATGGACGTCGCCCGCGGCGCGCGTCGCGTTCGTGGGGATGTTCATGAGGCGGATGCCTTGCGAAGCCTGGACGCGGCCCGGTTTGCCCACTTCGATTTTTGGATTGCGCGCGTTTTGCAAAAGGGGCGGGAGCCAACCGATCTCCAGTTCCGCGCCACCGTCAATGAGCACGTCGGCGTCGCGCAGTTGCACGACGAAACTTGGGCGGGCATCGACGAAGTGCGAATCCTCGGTTGGTTTCGCCATCGCGCTGACTTCAACCTTGTCGCCCCCCACTTCGCGCGCGAGCGAAGCGAGATCCGGGAGGGTGGCGACGACTTTCAGTTTGGCGTGAGCGGAGATCGCAAGAGCGATCCAGCAGCAGAGCGAAAGGATAATTCGTTTCATAAACTTTTAGAATTTGTGAGCGCCGTGAGCGCCAAGGATGAATTCGAACTGGAGGAAAATGGAATCGACGTCGCGGCTGGCGAAGAAGGCGTTCGCCTCGAGGAAGTCGTGATTATATTGCAACCGGAGCTTGGAGAACTCCGTGGGATACCAGGTGAGGTTCGCCGAGATCCGGGTCCGCGATTGCCGGGTCTCATCATCGGTGAAGGCGGATTCCTGCATATGAACGTAATCGCCGCGGATTCCTGCGACCCAGCCTTTCTTGAATCCCCACAGGACCTGCGAATAGAGGCCCCAGTCCTTAAACGTTTCTTCGACCGGAAATAGATTATCGAGGCCGCGGCCGGCTTCGAAGCGGCGATACATCGCCTCCGTTTGCCATTTCACGAATGGGAAACCGCCTTCGGCCCGCGCGCTTTTCCATTTGTAGAGAAAATCAGCGCCATAAATCTGGGTGTGGGTATTGGCGCCGGTTTCGTTCATTCCGAACGCACCGGAGGCGCCGAAGAGAACGGTCTGGGTGTCGCTCGGGTTAAATGAGTTTTCAATCCGCGGGACGTAAACCATATCGTGGAGCGCGCTCGCTTCGCGATCGATCGTCATCCGTCCGTAGAAAATGCCGGCGTCGCCTGGATTCCGAAAAGAGTAACCGGTGCCGCCCCGCCCATTCTGCACGGCGAAGATCGCCTGCGAATACCACGGGACCGGCAATGTCCACGAGATCTGGGCGCCCACGCCGCGGAGGCCGTCGGGACCGAGAAAGCGGCCGCTAACCAGCGGGGAATCCGCAAATTCCCAGGTGTGGGGATGGGTGGCGTTGATCCGGCCGAAAGCGTCGAAGAACTGCCCGCCTTTCACCTGCAAGCCATAGGGCAGACTGGTCGTCTGGAGAAACGCTTCTTCGAGCTCGATCTCAGTCTGGTTGTTGTTGTCGAGCTTGAGCACAATGTTCGCGAAGCCTTCGAAGTACGGATCGACCGCGCCATCGAGCGCGATCTCGGCGTTGCGCGAGTTGAAGCCGCGCTGCTGCGGATCGTGGTCGCCGACTTCGAGCCGGTCCAGATGCCGCTCGCTCGACGCAGCCACTGAGAAGAGCCCATCGAAGGAGATGTTCATGTAGTTTTTGTTGTTCCCGCCGCCGATGATCGGGATCGGCTGGGTCGACGACGAACTCGTATCGGAGGTCGAGACGGTGGCCGGCGTGGTGGTCACCGACTCATCGTTCGTTGGGAACGTAGTGGTGCCGTTCGCATTCACGGATGGCGCTGAAGAAACGACCGCAGTGTCGTTCGTCGGGAACAATGGCGGTGCGCTCGCTGACGGCGCGGGCGAGGTCGAGGTTTCGGTGGTTTGCGTCTCGGAATTTTGTGGGAGAGCCGGCGCATTGGAGCCGTTTTTGTCCGTCGTCGCGGCGGTCTGTTGTTCTTTCATCTGCTGTTGCAATGCCTGCACCATTTCCTTGAGCGATTGCACTTGCTCGCGCAGAGCCTGGACTTCCGCCGTCGTGGCCGGAGTCGAAGCCGCCGGCGCGGCGGGCGAACGTTCCGCGGTTTGCGCGAAACCACTCGCCGTTGCGCAAACAGCGAGCGCTATCCGAATTAGAATTTTCATTTGTATTCCTGACTGGCTCGGGACACTCGCCCGAGAACTTTCCTGAACGGACCGCGTTCAGCGCGCATTGGATCGGCGGCCCGCGGAACGCGCGAAAGGCCACTGCCCGCCGAAGCGGGAAAGTCCAACGGTCAGGAAACAGCCGGCGGCGCGTGCTCGAGCAGAGAAAACTCGAGGTGGGCGCTGACTAACTGAAAGCTGTGGAGGGCATGGGCGAACGACGTGGGCGGCGCCGGTGGCGCGACCGAGATCGTGGCCGTCGGGGTATATTGATAATTGCCTGACGTCAGCTGCGTGACCGCGCACTCGTGATTCGCGGTCGAACTCGCCCCGTGAATCTGCTCATGGAGCTGCGGAATCGCGGAGAGAACGAGGGCGAAGAGGACCGCACCGATGCACCCCGCCGCCACCAGGGCGCGGATCGCAGTCGCTTTGCCATCAGTCAACCTCAGGCTCATTGGGCGCGAGTCTGCTTCCTGACAGACTTTCGCGCAAGCGTGATTCTTGTAGCCACGGCCCTGTGGGCCGTTTGGAATTTGAGTTTGGACTGCAGGAGGTAGAGCCGGCCCACAGGGCCGTGGCTACAAGGAATCGGCAATCATTCCTCGGGCACCGCTCCTAGACAGAGGCAGCGGCGCGGTTTACCAATGGCTCATGATCGGACCCGCCAAAATCTATTTCATCATCTTCGGGCTTCTCACGATTGTCGGCGGCGTGATCGGGTACGTGAAGGCCGGCAGCACCGCCTCGATCGTCGCCGGCGCGATCTCGGGCATTGCGCTGATCGTCGCTGCCTATCTGCTCCCGGGGAACGTCGCGCTCGGCCTGATCATCGCGGGTGTCGTTTCGATTGCCCTGGCCGGCAGATTCATTCCAGCTTTCATAAAGACCGGCAAAGTGATGCCGGCCGGTTTGATGGCGATTCTGAGCGTGATCGGCGTCATCGTGGCGATCGTCGCCTGGATCAAGAAATAGCAGACCGGCGTGCGAAAAATCCGGGTCAGAACGCTTGGTTTCTTCATTCTCGTTCTTGTCGCCGCGGCGCTGGCGGCGATCGTGCTGCGCTGGATCTCGCTCGAGCGATGGCATCGCACCCAGGTCGCCCCCGAGACGCCGGTCGAGATCGAGATCCCCGAGAAAACTCCGACACCAGCGCCATCGCCGAAGATCCCGGTCATCGCCGGGAAGCTCGATACGGCGCGGTTATTTAGCGGCATCACCGTCCACGCTGCGGTTGAACCGACTCCTGGAGGCGCTGCGTCCGATGAACGCGCCGACCCGCAGAGTTATGTCCTCGAGCTGAAACTCCACGCGCGCGTCCCGACGCCGAACGTGACGATCGAGGATCTGGCGAAGGTCAGCCCGGACCTGCCGCGTTTGCTGCCCGGTCTGGCGGCCATGGTCACGCCCGATTCTGTATCGCCATTTTTCAAGGAGCTGTACGACACGAAGCTGCGAATCCTGAAGGAAAACCTCGTGCATCTCGATCAGCTTCTTTCGCGGCACAATTTTTACGATTGCCAGACGGTGCTGAATTTGCGGCATCCGGAAACGAAGCGGCGCGCGGTTCTGTTGCAGGCCGACATGGACGTCGATGCGGACGGCTCCGATTCCGACCGGCTGCCGGCGGGCTCCGGTCAGTCGGCGAACTTCAAGCCGGTCACCAGTTATCGCTGGCCGAAGAAGAGCCAGATCCCGAATTCCTATCTCGCCCCGGCGGAAGA
>JBEEHI010000293.1:0-3463 GCA_041167305.1 Verrucomicrobiota bacterium | reverse complement strand
GAAATAGACGATCTGGAAAATCGCCACGGCCAGCATGAAGAGCAGGCAGGCGAAATAACCGTACGGGTGATAAAGCTCGGGCATGTTCCAGGGCAGTTTCTTCCCGTCGACTTCCCGTTGGAAATTCATTCCGTAAACCCCGGCGATGAACGTGAGCGGGATAAACACAGACGAGATCACCGTGAGCACGCGCATGATCTCGTTCGTTCGGATGCCGACCGCCGAGAGATACAGTTCCATCAGCCCGGAAAGCACATCCCGGTAACTCTCGACCAGGTCCATGAGCTGGACCGTGTGATCGTAGCAATCGCGCAGGTAAACCTTCGTGGCTTTGGTCACGAGCCCGCCTTCTTCGTGCAACAGGAAGTTCACGAGGTCGCGGACTGGCCAAATGTAGCGGCGGATCTGGGACAGCGCGCGCTTATGCCCGTGAAGCTCACCGACGGGACTGGTGGCCGGAAGTTCGACGAGGTTGTCTTCGATCAGGTCGATCTTGGTGCCGACGTGCTCAAGCACGGGATAATAATAATCGATGATCGAATCGAGCAGCGCGTAGGCGAGGTAGTCTGGCCCCACCTTACGAATGACGCCGTTGCCCGCGCGAATCCGAGCGCGGACCGGTTCGAAAACATCGAACTCGGCTTCTTCCTGGAGCGTGATCAGGAAATGTTTGCCGAGAAACATGCTGACCTGCTCGCCGCACATCACCTTGCCGCGGTCGAGATAAAGCATGTGGGCGACAATGAAGAGATAGTTGTCGTATTGCTCCACCTTCGGACGCTGCGCCGTATCGAGAACATCTTCGAGCGCGAGCGGATGCAGATTGAACTGCGCACCGAGGGTGCGCAAAATTTCGATGTCGCCGAGCCCGTCGATGTTGATCCAGGTCACGCGCTGATTATCGAGGTGCGAAACCAGTTCCTCCCGGTCCTCGATGACACGCTCCTCCACGTGCGCGCGATCGTATTCGATCAAGGTGACGACCGGTTTCCGCCGGACGACTTCTTCCCTCAACCGCAGCGTTCCCGGAGCTTCTCCGGGAATCGGATTACGCAACTTGAACATGAGCCGCTACGGAAAAGGCTGGGCCACGACTGCGGCGACCACCGCATTTTTCCGGCGGCGGAATTCCATGACCCAGAGCCCGGCGAGGGTAAGAATGTCCCCGATCAGATGGGTGGTTTGCGTAGAGCTGAGCGATGCGGGGTTGAGCGTGGGCTCGAGCAGGTCGCGAACCGGTTTGATCTCCGCTGCGGTCGAGCCGGCATCGGATTGCTTGATCGCGGCCAGGGCCGCGTGGCGCTGCGTGGCCGTGGCCTTGATCGCATCGAGATTTTCGTAGGCGAAAAGGCCGAAGAGAATCGAGACGATGAGAGTGGTGAGCGCGGCCGGCTGTTTGCGCATCGACGAGAAGGCGAGCAAACCGCCCACGATCACGACGTAGAGCGTCCAATAATTCTGCAAGGCTGTGGTGCGCTCAAAGTAGAGCTGAATCAAATCGGTATATTTCATAAGGCGAGGCGATTATTGGAGGAGCGCTTCGTGGAGGCGAGGAGAAACCGTTCGCTTGCTCGCGAACTCGTTTAACGCCGTCGTCACTTCCGGACGAATTACTATTGTCGGCCGAACCTGGCGGAGGCGTTGAACCGCTTCTGTAACCGTCCTGACTTTTCCAGTCCGAAGGAGATACGCGATGGCGGCGGCCGCCGTTCGTGAATAGCCGATCTTGCAATGAACGTAGACGACCCCTTTGCTCGATTCCGCCTCGATGAAGGCGGCCATTTCCTCCAGTTGCTCGAACGTAGGCGCCGTCAGGTCGAGGACCGGAACGTTCCTGTAACTAACGCCACGAAAGGGCGCGGACTCGGAAAATTCCGCCGTCAGATCCAGAACCGCGGTCACTCCTTCGCGGACCGCGGCAGCCGCCTCGCCACGACTCAGCACACGTCCAATCCAAACCTGCGGCGTCAATTCATCCCAGGCCCGACATTGCGGGCGATAATAGAGCCGGGAAATTTCCTGGCCTAACAACACCGGGCCCTGCGCCCACCACGCAGTCCACGGCAATCGGCCCTCGCGCTTTCGAAAAATTCCGGGCCCCGCGCCGAAGTAGGCAATCGCGGCGAGGCCTAACGACACAATGGGCCAGATCAAAATGGCGCCCCACGGCCAGAGAAACCACATCAGGCAAATGAGAACAAACGCGCCGATGGCGTACCGGGCGCCCACTCGCCGGTTCCCGTTCGCCGGCAGACGCGGCGCCGGTTCCCGAATGAAATAGAGACAATAGGCGCCCAGCGCGAAGCCGCCCACGACATCCATGAGGTGGTGCTGGTAAGTCAGCACGGCGGAAAACGCAATCAGGACAAACCAGAGATTCGACGCGTATCGCAGGAGACCGCGAGTATGCTTCGCATACAGTTCCGAGAGGATAACGCAAAGCGCGATGTGAAGTGACGGGAGCAAATTGTAGGGCCGGTCGATTCCCTGGAACCAATCGAAGAAGGCGCCGAGCCAGCCGCTGACCGGGTGACGCGCGAACGCAAAGCGCAAGGGAAACAGGGCGAAGCAAACGCCGGCGACAATAAGTGCCGTGGCCATTCGCTTGACGAGCGTGGAGAGCTCGCGCTTGCTCCCGCACAGAAACGGGGCCGCGACAAAAAAGAGATCGATCGACATGTAGGGAACGATCATGAGCGGCACGAAAGGGATGGCGCGTTCCCATTCGAAGAACAAAGTCGGAACGTTCGCCTGTTGTGACGCGAACCAATTACACCAGCCGTAGATAATGAGGAAAAGCGCGCCGAGCCCCACTGAGGCGGCGAGCGCTTTCCAAGTCAATCTAGCGTGCGCCATTGGCGCCATTCTTAGCATGGAGTAGAGCGCTCGATCCACTCCGTCGCGCGATCGATACCGTAAACATCCCCCACTCGTCCACTTCCATTTCCAACTTCTTGAATCCGGCGGCGCGAACCAGTTGGTCCATCTCGGCGGTCGTGCGCCGGCGCATGATCCACGGCTGGCCTTCGCGGTTCCGCAAAACGCGCGCGATGAATTCCACCTGCGGATGCCACGGCTGGTTTGTGTAGATGAGATAGCCGCCAGGCTCGATCGCATCGGCCAGCCCACGCAACGAAGTGAGGACGCCGGCGTTTCCCGGGAACAACTCGAACAACCCGGAGACGATGCCGATCGTCGCCCGCGGATCGATCGTCGCCAACGAAGCGGGATCGAAGGCGTCGCCTGCTGCCACCGTGACATTCGTTAGGCCAAACTCGGTTGCGAGACGACGGATCGCTTCCACGTTCTCCTGCTTGTAATCGCGGAGCAGCGCGGTCATCGGGATCTCCCGCAAATCGCGCATCGTCTCAAGCAGGTAGCGTCCGCCACCCGCTGCGATGTCGATGATCCGGACGGGACGCTCGTCCGCGTGCGTTTTTTCGATCACGCGACGCAACAACGT
>JBEEHI010000292.1:0-4633 GCA_041167305.1 Verrucomicrobiota bacterium | reverse complement strand
GCCATCGTGATCGACGAAGTGAGCCGTGGCGCGATAACTCACGTCGGCATCGCGCTGACTTTCGGCCTCATCGTTCTCGCGATGATCTACACCCTCGGAGATATTTCCGGCGCGCATCTCAATCCCGCGGTCACACTTGGCTTCTGGTTTTCGCGGCGTCTCCCGGGTCGCGAAGTGGTTCCTTACATCGCCAGCCAATGTGCCGGGGCCCTGGCGGCGAGCGGCGTCATGCGCCTTCTCTTCCCCGATAACCGCCTTCTCGGCACGACCCAGCCAGCAGGCTCTGAACTGCAATCCTTCGTCCTCGAAATCTTCCTCAGCGCACTGCTAATGTTCGTCATCCTCGGCGTGTCCTCCGGCGCGAGCGAAAAAGGGATAACAGCCGGCATCGTCGTCGGCTCCGTGATCGCGCTCGAAGCCATGTTCGCCGGCCCCATCTGCGGCGCTTCCATGAATCCCGCGCGCTCCCTTGGCCCCGCCGTTGTCTCAGAGCACTTCGCCAGTCTGTGGCTTTATGTCGCCGGCCCTGTTCTCGGCGCTGCTCTCGGCGTCGTCGGGTGCCGTTGCGTGCGCGAATCGGGTTGTTGCTTAACCCAGGAGACCGCAGAGAGCGGCCACGGGTAATGCTATTTCCTCAAACGCTGCTTATTTCTTAGGCTTAGGGGAACGCTTTGGGGCGGGATTAGTCGGCGTTTCGCAGCACGGCTCTTTTTCGATCTTGCCGCTCGCCTTGCACTTGTAGGTCCCGTCCTTCTGCTTGACGCACATCGTTTCTTTCAAGTCGCCGCCGAACGCACTCGAGGCGAGGGAGAGCAACGCGAGGACAGGCAGGAATCGCATGCCGGGAGATTACTCAGGAACAGGTCGCGTTTCAATCAGGGCGTTCGGCGTGCCCAGTGAATAGATTGCCGTTCAAAATGCATCTCCTCTTTACTGCAGCTGCGATTTTGAGGACAAGAAGGCTGCAGCCGTGCTCGCCGCGAAAAATATCTTCACTATGAAAAGAATCATTCCCGTCGCACTTGTCCTGGCGTTTGCGACCATTTGCGTCCACTCCGCGCGTGGGACAACCAAGGGCCTGAGCCAGATCGTGACGCCAGACCTGCAGCCGGAGGGCGACCTTTCCCTAAGCCTGCAAATCCAGGACAAGCGCATCGCCAACCCTTATGAACTGCAAGCCGAAATCGGCCTGACGAAATGGGCGGAGGTGGCCGTCTTCCAAGGCTTCAAGCCTAACGAGGAGGTCATCGCGACGGAGTTCGGTCTCTTGCGGACGGAACCGTGTCTCCTATCCATCGGATTCATCAATTGGTCGCCGCGCAGCCACGTCGATCCTCAGCCCTACCTCGAAGGCGGTTACTCCACCGAGCACCATAAGGTTTTCGTCGGCGCCATTCATGCCGGTTATAAGAACGAAGCCATCCTCGGTTACGCCTACGATTTCAACAAGCAGTGGCGGGTGCAGGTTGACTGCCAAACCGGTCGGGAGAATTCATCGACAATCGGTTTTACCTGGAACATGACCCCGGACTTCCAGATGAATCCCGCCGTTTACGTCACGAACGACCACCGGCACAACCTGATGGGTTACGTTGTTTTCACCTACACGTTTCATGTTTGGGCGAAGGACAAAAAGGAAAAGGACCAAAGCGTTCCCGGCGGATAACGGCGCCGGGATGCTATTTCGATCGACGTTGGAATCAACGCGCGCGGAACACTCACTGCCGTAGCTGCCGCAGGGTGACCACATAAGCAATGATGGCATCGCGTTCGGCCGATTTTAGGTCGGCGCGAGCGGACATTCTGGCGACGATGGCCGGCCAATCTTCGGCGTGGTGCTGCGAAACCACGGGAAGCGCATGGCATTCGATGCACCGCCTGACAAATAGAAAGCGGCCTTCGCGCAAAGTGCTGGCGGATTGTCCGCTGTGGCGGGCGGCTTCAGTGGTGATCAGAGGGACGGTGTCGGTGCTTGTCTGGCACCCGGTCAACAAGACAAATGCGGTGAAAGCGAGGCGGGTGGATTTCATTGCGAGGCTACTCTAAAAACTGGTCCCGAAGATGGTGCGGAGTTGAAAGTCGGCCTCATCGGGCGTTCTCGTGGCCTGGGCAAGCGCAGTGACGGTGACGAACCATCGGCCCCGCCGGTACGAGATGTTTGGCCCGACGAAAAAGTTGCGAATCCGTTCGGTATCGCGCCAATCGTCGAAAACAAACTCATGCAGCAGTTCGACGCCCACGGAGAGACGCGGTGAAATCTCGCGGCTGATGCCGAGCGCCTGCTGGAATTCGCCGCTCCTGCTGCGCCAATGTTCGCCTTCCCAAACCGCCTCGAGCGTTACGTTGCAAGCGACAATCCACGGGCCGATATTTTTTTGAAGAATAAGCTTCGATTCCAGTTCGAAGACGCGATCTCCGACCTTGATTTCTTCGTAAACCGAAACGCCGATCGGATCGATAACGGGGTTGGTCAGGTTGTAGATGAGTTCGACGGCAGCATCGGAATAGGTGAAGCCGGAATGTTCCGCATCCCGGGCATAGACCCAATCAGCGAGATAGAGACTGGCCTGGAGTTATTCGTGACGCCGAACTCGAGTTCATGCCGGAAGGCGACTTCATCGGAACGAGCGGGATTGCTCGCACGGCTCCAAGTCATCCACTTTTCCGTTTCCACGCTTCCCGGTGCGGAGGTCGTCGCTTCGTAGATAAAGGTGAAATGGCGGGCGCCGGCGAAGGCGGACAAAGGGAGGACGCAGAGCAGGAATAATGAAAAGCAGTTAGTGCGAAACGGTTTTGTCATTCCGCAAAAGGCTAACAGCCAGATTGGCCGGCCGCTGCCGGTCGGTTGCCAATTATTAGCGGCGATTTGCGAAACGGTAAGCCTGCAGAAAGGGCACAGTGCTTCTTGTGGCTACACAATCAGGCGGCCACCACGACGACGGCCGGTTCGAGATGCACGAGGACATCTTGTATTCGCACGTTACTCGCCATCAGCGCCGCCTTCACTTGATGACCAATCCGATGCCCTTCGAGGATAGTGGTGGAGGGATCAACTTCTACGTGAAGTTCCACGAATAAGCTGATGCCGCTCTTTCGAACGAGACATTTTTCAATTCGCCGCACTCCCGGCTGGGCGGCGGATTCTCGCGCGGCCATAGCGAAGGGGTTTATCTGGCTGGGGGCGTCGATGCGTTCGGTGCCGGTGAGCAGGCCCTCGATCGACCGAAGCGTCCAGGAACTCTTTCGTGTTCCGGAGCCAGGAAAGATTATCGCCGAAGTAGAGCCGGTTCATTTCGGCTCCAGAGGGTTGGCTGGCACGCCGGAAGTTATCCGGGATTCGGGCCGTTCGTCAATGAGCCGGCGGAATGGTTCATCTTAGAACCGGAACGTAAAGCTGGCGCGAATTCGATAATCAGGGACGGCTTGAAGCGCGGTGTTGTCGATGGCAACGGGCAGCTCGGCGGCGAATTCAGCGCTGAGCTTCCCGCGTGAAACGATCACACGCGGACCGAGGAAGACGGAGGTGATGCCGGTGTCCTCTGCGGGCTGACCGAGGAAACGATCGACATCCTTGTGCTCGCCGGAGCAGACGAACTGGAGGCCGACGATTGTCTGGCGATTCCGCACGAAGTAGTAGCCGGGACCGGCGCTCCAGGAGAGATCGTTCGCGAAATTGTATTGGTGCGCGCCGTCGCCTCGCACCGTGAATTGCGTGTCCGCCTGGAAGAAAAACGATTTGTAACGCAGAGAAGTTTGTCCGCCGATGATCGCATCGTAGGAGCCGGTGCCGAGAGTAAGATCGTGGCCGTGAATCCCGCTCTCGGGAGCGCCTGGGACGACGGCTTCGTTGAATTCTTCCTTAAGACGACTGGTGCCGCCGGTGGGAACTTTGATGCCACCGATCAGGAGGGCTGAGGCGGTGAAGTCGGGCTCGTGTTTTTCGAAGTGCGGGCTTTTCGGATCATCGACGTTCACGGAACGGTGCTCGCCCAGGGTGGTGTGAAAGAGAACAAATTTGCCGAGCAACGAAATGTCGCCGAGCCCCGACTCCGTTCCGCGATCGATCGCGAAACCTTCGGGGCGCTCAAAGGAGCGGTAGATGAGCGGGACATTGATCTGGAGCGCGAACCGCGAGTTGAAACTGTAACCGGCGACCAGCTGCGTGATCGAGCTGTTGAGATATTGGCCGGTCGGGTTGGCGACTTCGCGCCCATCGAACTGGAGGGTGCCGAAGTGAGTGAACTGCTCCGCGATCGCCACGTAAACCCGGCTCAGCCACCGGCCCCGCTGACCATCAGCCGGCAGCGGCTCGCCGGAAGCGGACAACTCCGGTTGCGTCATCGCTTCCATCTGCGGCGTGTAACAGCCGCAAAGATCGCACGCCTGCGCCGCGGAAACGGCAGCGGCGAATAACAATACAAACAGCGAGTGGCGGGAGAGTCGGTGCATCATTTTCCTGGAGCGGCGGTCTGTGACCGCCGATCGTTTGGCCTAGCAATGATGTCGGCGGTCATAGACCGCCGCTACAGAAAAAGATGGAAACAGCGACCTAGTCTTCGGTGATGATGCCGAAGAGGCCGTGCGCTTCATCGGCGATGCCGGCGGTGAAATAGACTCCGCTACCAAGCGGGAG
>JBEEHI010000291.1:0-4833 GCA_041167305.1 Verrucomicrobiota bacterium | reverse complement strand
AGATTCCTCAATCAACACTTCGCTGACCGGCGACAAGGCGATCCCGCGCCCGACGATTTCCTCCAGCTCATCGCGATTGTAAGCGATGCCGCCGCCGGAGCCGCCGAGCGTAAACGCGGGCCGAATGATGAGCGGAAATTTGTCGATCGCATCGGCGATGCGGCTGGCGTCCGCGATGGAATGGGCGATGCCAGAGCGCGGAACGTCCAGCCCGATTCGGAGCATCGCTTCCTTGAACAGCTGGCGGTCCTCGCCTTTCGCGATGGCCTGTGCGTTCGCGCCGATGAGCTTCACGTTATGCCGGGCGAGCGCGCCGTTACGGTTCAATTCCATGGCAACGTTGAGCGCGGTTTGTCCGCCCATCGTCGGCAGGATCGCGTCCGGTTTTTCGCGCTCGAGGATCGCTTCGATCACTTCCGGAGTGATCGGCTCGACGTAGGTCCGGTCCGCGAATTCCGGATCCGTCATGATGGTGGCCGGGTTCGAGTTCACGAGCACGACTTGGTAGCCTTCCTCGCGCAACGCCTTGCAGGCCTGGACGCCGGAATAATCGAACTCGCAGCCCTGCCCGATCACGATCGGGCCCGAGCCAATCAGTAGAATTTTGTGCAGCTCGTTGTTCCGCGGCATTGGAGCGAGCGGACGATAGACGAATTTACTCGAAGATCACGAGCTAAACGCAGCCCGTTTTCGGAGCCACTCGGCGCGTCGAAAAACAGCGGCGCGGCTTAAACAGCGCGCAAGGCCGCAGTCCGCTGCTTGGCCGCGATGCGCCATTCTTCCAGGCGGGTGCTGACCACTAAAAGCGCGGCGGGATCGCCGCGATATTTCTTTGCGGTCTTCGTCACCATTCCATCGTGCACGAGATTTTGGAGTTTCTCGTAAGCGCGGAGGCGGAGCATCTCGTCGCCGCCGCTCGCCGCGTTTCGGGCGTGGAGATTGGCGTAAACGAGATCGTAGAGCGGCTTGAATTCGTAGGAAACCTTTTGCGACAGAATCGCGCAAAGCTCTTCGGTCATGATGTCGGGGGAACGGCGCGTGAAACCTGAATGATTAGCCATGAGATTAAGCCGCCTTTTTTTCGATGCGCGAACTGGGGAAGGAAACGACGGGCATGAAAGAGTTATCTGGAATCACTCCCGGCACTGACTCGTGAGTCAATTTCCCGGCGATCACCTCGCTCAAGGCCACGTCGGCCAGGCCCATTCCCGGTGGAATTGGGATCAAGGGCCGGTGTCCCCGCATCAATTGCCGGACACGCAGGCGAACCACGTTCACGAGAAGATGCTGATTCGGAATCACGGCCGTGGCGTTGGTAAGAAGAGTGGATTGCATAATTGGTTGGCCTGGTGGTTAAATCCGTTTCCTTATCAGCAGCCGAGCGGCTTCGAGGTTGAACGAAGGAGCGGAAGATGACCGCCGGGAGTATCGCCGGTTTCGCGACTTTAGCAACTGGTCACCTCGGAACACAGACTTGCAGTGTGTGCGCCCAGCCCCGAAGGCTTTCGGGGCTGAATCCCCTGAGAAGCGGACAGCGTGTCCGCTTGACGGACAGGCTACAAGCCTCTGCTACGCCACTTCCGCCATGCGCTGGCGATCGAGGTAAACTTTGCAGATGCCTTTGATGCGGGAGAGCACGTAATAGATTGTCTGGCTGCGGACGCGAACCAATTCCGCGCCGACGATCCGGGTGACGAAATCACTCGGCAATTCCAGGACTTCCTGCGGCGTTCGGCCATCGAGCCCTTTGCACAGGATCGCGGTCATCGCGCGGGTCAGCGTCTGCACCTCCGGGCCAAGCGTCATCCGGAAATGCGCTTTGCCTTCGTCATCGACCTGGAGGTAAACGCCGACGGTATCGGCACACTCCTCGTCCTTGCGAATGTCCTCGAGCACGAATTTTTCGCCCGGACGCGGTTCCTGTTTCGGCGCGTTATCCGCATAGGAAACGAGCGTCTCGCGCCGCTCTATTTCCGGCAGCGATTCGAAGAGGTTGATGATGGCTTCGAGTTTCGGCGGATAGGTTCCCATTTCCTGATCCTGATCCTTACTGTAACCGAAGCTGCTCAAAGGATCATGAGCAGGATCAGGATCAAGAGCAGGAATAAGAATCACCCTTTCTCGATCGGTGCTCCCACCTTATTCCCCCACTCCGTCCACGAACCGTCGTAGTTCCGCACGTTCTCGAGCCCAAGCAGATACGTGAGCACAAACCAGGTGTGGCTCGACCGCTCCCCGATCCGGCAATAAACCACTGTGTCCGTCCCCGGTTTCAGCCCGCAGCCTTCGAAATAAATCTTCGCCAGGTCGGCCGCTGATTTGAAAGTGCTGTCTTCGTTCGTTGCCGTTTTCCACGGCACACTCTTCGCGCCCGGAATATGGCCGCCGCGCAGCACGCCTTCCTGCGGATACTCCGGCATGTGGGTGACATCGCCTTTGAACTCGCCCGGCGACCGCACATCGATCAGCGGCTTGCCCGCTTTGCTTTGGGCGAGCGCTTCATCGGCAAACGCGCGGATCTCCTTGTCGAAACGCCGCTCCGGCACCGGATAATTCGTGGCCGGAAACTTTGGCACTTCGCGCGTCATCGGGCGGCCTTCGGCTTTCCATTTGTCCCGGCCGCCGTTGAGGATTTTCACTTTTTCGTGGCCGAACAACCGGAAAGCCCAGAGAGCGTAGCAGGCCCACCAGTTCGCCTTGTCGCCGTAGAAAATGCAGGTCGTGTCTGGCGTAATGCCGTTGCGGCTGCACAGCTCCGCGAATTTATCCGGCGCGATGTAATCCCGGATCACGGGATCCTGGAGATCGCTTCGCCAGTCGATGTGGACCGCGCCGGGGACATGCCCGGTATCGTAAAGCAGGATGTCTTCGTTCGACTCGACGATGCGCACCCCGTCGTCGGTCAAATGTTTTTCCAGCCAATCCGCATCCACTAGCGCCTCGGGATGCGCGTACTCTGTTGGGGTTGTGCTCATGGTAAGGAGAAGTTTGAGCCGCTGCTCAGCAGCTGGCAAACGTTTTGACGGCTCGGTTCCCCTCCTGCTCCTGATCATGATCCTGCTCATGATCCTGTCGGAGATTTAGGAAGATCAGGAGCACGATCAGGATCAGGAGCAGGATCAGGAGCAGGATCAACACGAAGTTTCGAGGACCCTTTGTGTCCCGCGCTTCTAGTTATTGAGTGAAATTGCGCAGGCCCTATACTGACAGCCGCATGCGCGTGTTGCTCATCGAGGACAAGAAAAAGACGGCGGCGTTTTTGGCCAAAGGCCTGCGCGAAGACGACCTGACCGTGGAGATCGCGCCCGACGGCGAGAGCGGCCTCGACCTGGCGCGTTCCAAAAAATTCGACCTGCTCATCGTAGACGTGATGCTGCCGAACAAAGACGGCTGGACCGTAGTGGCGGAATTGCGGAAGAGCGGAATGCGCACGCCGATCCTCTTTCTCACCGCGCGGGATAGCGTGCGCGACCGCGTGAAAGGCCTGGAGCTGGGCGCGGACGATTACCTGGTGAAGCCGTTTGCGTTCTCGGAACTCATGGCGCGCGTCCGCTCGCTTCTTCGCCGGGCGCCGAACAACCACCAGGAATTGCTGAAGATTCGCGACCTGGAAATCGACACGCGCCGGCACAAGGCCACCCGCGCCGGCACCGCGTTGAACCTGACCGCCAAGGAATTCCTTCTGCTCACGCACCTGGTTCGTTCCGCCGGACAGATCGTGTCCCGGGCGGAAATCGCGCAGCACGTTTGGGACATCAACTTCGCCACCAACACCAACGTCGTGGACGTGATGGTGCGGCGATTGCGCGCCAAGGTGGACGATCCCTTCCAGCCGAAGCTGATCCATACCGTGCGCGGCGCGGGTTATGTCCTCAAGGCCAGCTGAACCGCGTTCCATCGCGTCGCAGCTGGTGGTCCTTTTCACCCTGGCCGCGGCTTTCCTCCTCTGTTGCGGACTCGGTGCGCTTTACTGGATCGTCGTCAACCACGCCTTCGAAGAAGACAACGAAGTCCTCGCCGACAAAGTGGCGGCAGTCCGCGCGGACTTGAGCACGCCCGGCGGCGTCAATGTCGTCACCGAGGAATTAAAGAATGTCCGGGCCGGCGAACGCGCCGCCTACTGGGTGCGCGTTCTCGACGCCAGTGGTCGCACGTTGGCTGAGTCGCCGGGAATGAGCGCGCTGCTGCCTTCCACTGTCTTTTCCGCAGCGCCTGCGAAAAACGCTGCGCAAAATCCGAAAGACTTCCGCGCCGACAACCGGTTATTTTCCCTGGCCACCAGCGCACACGAAACGGCCGGCGAACGTTTCCTCATCCAGGTCGCGCAGGATCGGACGGCCGACGACCAATTCATGAAACAGTTCGCCGCGTTGCTCGGCGCGGTCCTCGCGCTCGGCGTCGCCGCCTCGGCGATCATCGCTCTTACGGTCACCAAGCGCGGACTGCGCCCGCTCGGCGAAATGACCCGCGCCTTGAAGCGCGTCGGCCCGAAGCAGCTCCATCAACAGGTCAGCCCCGTCGGCTGGCCGCGCGAGCTTCAGCCGCTCGCGCTGGCTTTCGACGACATGCTCCATCGCCTCGAAGATTCGTTCGTCCGGCTCTCCCAATTTTCCGCCGACATCGCCCACGAGCTTCGGACCCCGATTGCAAACATCCGCGGCGAAGCCGAAGTGGCCCTAACCCGCTCACGTTCGCCAGAAGAATACCGGGAGGTCATCGAATCCACGATCGCCGAGTGCCAGCACCTCGGGCACATCGTCGATAACCTTCTTTTCCTGGCGCGAACCGAAGCCGCCGAAGGCCATCTCCAACGCAGCTCTTTCAACGGACGGG
>JBEEHI010000290.1:0-4881 GCA_041167305.1 Verrucomicrobiota bacterium | reverse complement strand
CAGTAGAAGCGCGGTCCCGTTGGTGTTCCAATTGGAGGCATGAAACAACAATGGCTCAACAGATCACTTCAAGTCTGCGCGCTTTTGATCGCCCTGGCGGTCCCAAGCTTTGCAGAGGAAAGCAATCGCGGATTCTACGAGGGTAACTTGGCCGGGGGCGGCCGGGTTGTCTTCTTCGTGCAAGGCAATCACGCGCTCTCGACTTACGTCTTCGACACCGCCGGCCACCAGGCCTACTTCGGCGGCGGCACGGTCGCGGACAACGGCACCTTCACGGTGACGACGACACCCGCCGCCACAATCTCCGGAACGGTTAATCCCGGTTTCGTCGTGGCGACGGTGGTTGGACAAAACGTTACCGCGAACCGCGTCGGCACGTTCGGAGAATCCGAACATCTCGGCGGCCGTTTCAGCGCCATCGCGACGAGCAACAGCGGCACTTCCTTTGATGTGAAGTTCGTGGTCGATGCGCAAAAGAATATTTTCATGATCGCGAAGCAGGGCGCGACCGTGCTCGGCGGCTTCGGCACCATTACGGTAACGGCTTCGCCTTCGCCCAGCCCAAGCCCCAGTGCTTCGCCTTCGCCGAATCCGAGCGCGTCACCTTCCCCCAGCCCAAGCGCTTCTCCCAGCCCGAGCCCTTCACCGAGCCCAAGCCCGGCGGCACAATTCTCGCCAAGCGACAAGGGCAGCGATGACGGCGGCGGCGACGATCACGGCGGCCACGACTTTGAAGACGGGGACGAGCGTGAAGATCACAACCTCGACGATAACTCCCACAGCTTCAGCGCGACGTTTACCGTGACCTTTGTCACCGGCGAAACCGTGACCGGCCACCTCACCGTCAGCCACGGCTTGCTGCTCGGCGACTTCACCTTGAACGGCGTCGTCTTCCACTTCCGCGCTCCGCAGGAATCTTCCGAGAACCGCCTCGCGAACATCGCAACCCGCGGCTTCGTCAATTCCGGCCAGGGTCAACTGATCGGCGGCTTCATTATTCGCGGCGGACCGAAGATGGTTTTCGTCCGCGCACTCGGTCCATCGCTCACCGCCGCCGGCGTAAGTCCGGCGCTGGCTGATCCGCAGATCAAGTTGTTCCAGAACAACACGCTGATCCGGCAGAATAACGACTGGCAGAGCGCGGCAAACGCCAGCGAGATGATCTCGACGACCATTCCGCCGACGAATGCCAAAGAAGCGGCGATCCTCATCCGGCTCGAGCCGGGCAACTATACGACGGTCGTGGATGGCGCCGATAACGGCACCGGCATCGCGCTGGTCGAAGTTTACGAGCTCGATCGCGACTAATTTGGGTTAAGGGAGAACAAGGAAAGCCCTCGCGCTTCGGCGCGAGGGCTTTTTGTTTTCGCGCGACGCGATTTCGCGAATAGCCTCCAGGATGAAAGGTTTTTCGCGCCGCCTTTTCCTAGGCGTGCTGGCTTGCCTGCTCTGCCGGGAAGCAGCGTCGTCAACCGTCTCCGCGGTGACCGTCCCGCTGGCGAAAGCCATTTCCGATTCGCGGCTCATCGTGGTCGGCTCAGTGGAGGAAATCTCCGAACACCGATTTTCCAGCGCGAGGAACAAGATGGTGACGGTGCGCTACTTTGCGGTTCGCCTCGAAGAGGTTTTAAAGTCGCGTGAATCCGCCCCAGGAAGTTTAGTCGGACGCCGGATCGCGATTCTCGATCCGCGGGAGGTATTCTATCAGGAAGAGGCTGATCTCATCGCCGCTGGCGTGATCTCGTTCGTGGACGCGCGTTATCCGACAAAGGTGCAACAGATCGCCGCGGGCGATCGGTTGATATTTTTCCTCGCCGGCCCGGAGAGCGCCCGGAATCTTTCCCTGCCCGATGCCCGCTTTCTGGTCTGTGGCCGTGCCTACGACACACTCGCGATCAAGCGTGCCGTCCTGAAACACTTAAAATGATGCGCGCGACTTCTGTTAGCGCGGCAACGGCTTTTCCAAATTCGCCAGGGCGTAAGCCGTGACCGCGACTACGGCGGCATTCTCCGCCAACTCCTTCGGCACGATCTTGTCCAGGGTGTCGGCGGCTGTGTGGTGGTAGTTAAAGTAGGTTCGGTTGTCCTGAATCGGGCTGAACCCCGGAACGCCTAATTTCGTCAGCGGACTGATATCGGCACCGCCCGCATGCTCGGTGAAATTGGAAATCCCGGCGCCCGAGCTTTGCAGAATCTTTGCGACCGGGTCGAAGAACGTCTTGCCTTCAGGTTTCGTGGCGAAATTGATTCCGAGCGGATGGTCCGCGCCGCCGTCGGTCTCCAGGGCGGCGAAATGATTGGCGATCTCCTTTTCGTGGTCTTTCGCGTAGGCCTTGCCTCCGGCGAGACCGTTCTCTTCGTTCATCCAGGCAATCACGCGGATGGTGCGCTTCGGGCGCAGATGAAGTTTTTGAATGAGGTTCGCGGCTTCCATCGAAACGGCGACGCCCGCGCCGTCATCGATCGCGCCCGTGCCGAGGTCCCAGGAATCGAGATGTCCGGAGACGATGATGATCTGCTCCGGATGTTCGCTGCCTTTGATGTCGCCAATCACGTTGTAACTCGGAGCGTCGGGGAGCGTTTGCGGAGTAAGAACCAACCGCATCTTCACTGTCCCCTGCGGCGCCAGCGCGGCGATCAGGTCGGCGTCTTCCGCGGTCACGGCAGCGGCTGGGATCTTCGGCGCATCATTTTTGTAATCGGTCTGGCCGGTGTGCGGCAGGCGATATTCCGCGCCGCCGACGGACCGGATCAACGCCGCCGATGCGCCGAGACGGCCGGCCGCGGTGGGCGCCTCCGCGCGATATTTCACCGCCTGGCTGTAGGCATCGCCGGCGTGGCTTTGGGCGGCCATCTGTTTATCGAAATGATAATTGAAGAGCACAATCTTGCCGGCCACCTTCTCTTTGCCGAGCGCCTGCAGTTCGTCGAAATCGCGCACGACGATGACCTCCGTGGTCAATCCTTCCGCCGGCGTCGCCACGCTGCCGCCGAGCGCGCAAAGCACAATTTTTTGCGTCGTGTTCTCGGCCATGCCGGGGAATTCCACGAGCGCCGCTGTCTCTTCGCCGCGCACCCAATGCGGCACCATGATTTTCTCGAGCTGGACCTCGAGCCCGAGCGCCTTCAGTTCCGCCGCGACGTAATCGACGGCTTTCTGCGCCTGGGCCGAACCGCTCAGGCGCGGGCCGATGTTGTTCGAGAGATGCGCCACCTGCCGGTAGGCGTAATCGCTTTTCAAGGCCTCCTGCTGGAGTTGCTTCAGCTCGGAAAGAGTCTGCACCGAATAGAGCGGCGGCGTGGGACTGGGCGACGGGGACGGCGATGGTTCCTGCGCGGCGCAGGGGATGGCGATCGCGGCCAGGGTTGCCGCGCTGAAAAGGTGAAGCGCGATGTTTTTTCCGGCGTTTTGTTTCATGAGATTGCGAGTTCCTGATTGTTCTTTGGACGCGATATCTTTAGACAATGGCGTTGCCACTCCGGCTTGCAACCCATGGAAAGAATCATCCGCTCATTCACTTTCTTATTGATCTGCCTGCTGCTCGCCTCCCGTGCCGCGTTTGCTGAAAACAAGGAAACCGGCAAGGCGCTGAACGAATTCTTCGAAGCGGAATGGAATTATCAGATGGAACAAAGTCCGGCCCGCGCTTCGTCGATGGGCGACCGGCGCTGGAACGATCGCTGGGGCGATCAAAGCTTGGAGGCGATCAAGAAACGAGAAGAGCACGCCACCGACGTGCTCGCCCGGCTGAAGAAATTCGATCGCGCGCAGCTTTCGCCGGCCGATCAACTGAACTACGACCTCTTCCAGAAGGACCTCGAGATGGACATCGAGGGCGCCAAGTTCCGGAGTTACCTGATGCCGATCAATCAACGCGGCGGCCTCCAGACTCTCGACGAACTCGGGGATCGGCTCCGGTTCGAGACCGTGAAGGACTTCGAGGATTGGATCGCGCGGCTGCGCGCGTTTCCGGTGCTGATGGACCAGAACATCGCGCTCATGAAGGAAGGCGCCCGCGTGAAAGTGATGTGGCCAAAGATCGTTTTGAATCGCGTCCCCGCGCAGATCGACAAGCAGCTCGTCGCGAAGCCGGAAGACAGCCCGTTCTTCAAGCCGTTTAAGAAATTTCCCGACGCGATCAGCGCGACGGACCGGGAGCGACTGACGAAAGCAGCCCAGGATGCAATCACCGTTGGCGTCCTGCCGTCATTCCAGAAACTGAAAAAATATTTTGTTGAGGAATATCTTCCGGCGGGGTTCGAGCAGGTGGGCATCTGGCAAATGCCGCAAGGCGGCGACTATTACGCTTATCTTACCCGCCGGCACACCACCACGAACCTCACGCCACAACAGATCCACGAAAAAGGCTTGAGCGAAGTGGCGCGGATAAAAGCCGAGATGCAGACGACCATGGGAAAGACCGGGTTCAAAGGGACGTTGCCGGAATTCTTCACCAAGCTGCGCACGGATCCGCAGTTCTTCTACAAGACACCGGAGGAATTGCTCGATGCCTACCGGGCGCTCGCCAAACGGATCGATCCGAACCTGGTCAAAGTTTTCAAAACGCTTCCACGCACTCCGTATGGCGTGACGCCGATCCCGGACAAGATCGCGCCGGATACGACCACCGCTTACTACAACCAGCCCGCAGCCGATGGTTCACGCGCCGGCCTTTATTTCGTGAATCTCTACAAGCCCGAGACGCGGCCGAAATGGGAGATGATGGCGCTCTCCCTCCACGAATCCGTGCCGGGCCACCACCTGCAAATCGCGCTCGCGCAGGAACTGGGAGACATCCCGAAGTTCCGCCGCTACGGCGGCTACACCGCCTTTTCCGAAGGCTGGGGTCTTTACGCGGAATCACTCGGGCAGGACATGGG
>JBEEHI010000289.1:0-8026 GCA_041167305.1 Verrucomicrobiota bacterium | reverse complement strand
TAGGCGACCGCCACCCGATAGACCTTCCGGCGCTTCACCTCTTCGAAAAATCCGCTCATTGCTCGATTCGATTACAGACCCGCTCAGAGGGTGAGACAAGATTCTTCCACGGTCGTTGGGAGATTTACTTGGGCATTCAATGTCTCAGCGAAACGGAACACAGACTTGCAGTCTGTGCGGCCAGCGGGCTTGTAGCCCGCTGAATCCTAAAGACAGCGGATGATATATCCGCTGGCCGCACAGGCAACATGCCTGTGTTCCTGTACATCATCAGCCAACCGACAACGCCGTAGCCGGCCGAGACGCGATACACCTTGCGCCGCCGCAGCTCGCAAAAAAATCCATAGAGCCGTGAATCTTTGAATGAATTTTCCAAGTGCTGCGAGGTTAGGACGAGACCACTTTACACAACCTGTCTGACTCTTCGAACAGGGCAGCGGCCCACCGGTTCTAGCCGGCGGTGACAACAAGGCGATTGCCGTCGATCCGCACCTGAAGCGGGCAAAGCCCGCCGTCCGCGCACGGTCCACCGGCGCATTTGCCGGTCTCCGGCTCGAATAGTGAGCCGTGCGTTCCGCATCTCAGAAGGCGGCGATCGTCACTGAAAAATTCGTTTGGCCACCAATCGAGCGGTGTTCCGGCATGGGGGCAGTAATTCACGTAGGCGTGATAGCACCCGCCGAAGTTCACGGCGAAGCCTTCCACCAGCCGTTTGCGCCAGACGATGAGAAACTTCGCAGAGCGGCCGGGCGGGATCTCTGCGAGCGGAGCGGACCACACCCCATCGGCGTTCATCGCAGACAAAGCTTTGCCGGCCGAGCGCGACGCGGACGCGATCGTGGCGGCCTCCTGGTCTCCACTAGCACCGGAAGCGCGGGCACCGTTCGCCGCATGGCCGGGAAATTCCAGTGAAGCTTCCCGGGCGCGAGCCGAAGACTGGTCTGCGGCTGAAGGATTGCACCAACGGCAATCGCCAGGCCGAAGCGCGCCATCCAACCTCCGACGCACCCATGTGCCCCTACGCCGAAGGAGAGGTGACGATTGGGGTTGCGCGTCAGGTCAAGCCGATCCGGATCGGTGAACTGGTCAGGGTCGCGGTTCGCCGCACCCACCAACAGGATGAGAATTTGCTTGGGCCCGATCCGCCGGCCAGCAAACTCAATCTCTTCCGGAACGCCGCGGATCAAGACTTGAACAGGGGTCTCGAAGCGCAACAACTCCTCGGCCGCTATGGTAATCGATCGGGGATTGTCGCGGAGACGCGCGAATTGTTCCGGATGTCGCAGCAAGGTGAGCACTCCATTCGTGATGGAAGCCGCCATGTTCCGGGCTCCCGCATGCAGGAAAAAAACGCAGTTCGCCAGAACTTCTTCTTCGGTGGGAGGCACTTCGTTGGCTTCGACGGCGAAGCTCTGTCCGATCACATCGTCGGAGAAGTTCGTTTGCCGGGCCGAAATCATCGTTCGGACTTTTGCGCGGACTGCTTCAAAGCTTTTCGCCGCGGCCTTCGCCTTCAAGGCGGTCTCGCGGCCCATGCGAGGCTCCATGGTGAAGTTCCTGAGTCGGTCGCAATCGTTGATGAACTCTGCTCGATGGGCGTCGGGCAATCCCAACAGTTCACCGATCATATGGTCGGCGAGCGGCTCGGAGTAATTGCGGACCACCTCCATCGACCGGCGCCGCGCGGCTTTGCCTAACAACTCGTGGGCGAACGCCTCCATTTCCGGACGCAGCCGCTCGAAAACGGCGGGGTTGAACGCCCGGTTCATAGGGCGTCGCAGCCGCTCGTGTTCGGAAGCAGCATTGTAAAGAACTCCCTTGTTCATGACGCGCACGGCCGGGGCGAGGAGGTCCTGAAGATCGGGCGGAAGCTGACTCACATCGAAGGGGTAGTTCTTTGTGCTCAGTCGTGGATCCACCAACGCCGCTCGCACATCGGCGTAGCGCGTGAGGAACCATCCGCGCAAAAGAAAGTCCCAATGGAAGGGGGCTTCCGAACGCAGCCGGTGATAAAGAGGATACGGGTTGGCTACGTGCCCGGGCTCTTGCAATGTGAAGAAGACGCCTTGCTGTAAGACGTCCTTATCCATCTGGCCAATCTCAGCCGTTCAGCGCTACGCCTTGCTCGAGCTTAAATAGGATCCCACGTACTGAAGTTCCCCGATATCCGCAAATTTGGGAGCCGCCATGCTTCCGGGGACTGATGTGCCCGGGATATACAAAAAATAGACCGGGACCTTCTTGACCGCCGCAATGACTCTCGCCTTGCGGCGCGCGCTCACTTTGGAACGTTCGAGCGTCGCTCGCTGGATTTCGTAGTAATTATCAGCGCCATCCTTGAGAACGATGATCTGGTGACGTTGCCGTTTGCTCGCCGGCTTCTTCTTCGAACCTTTCGCCGCTGGCTTCTTTTTCATATGCTGACTCCGTTTCGTGTCACTGGATGCGTACAGAGCCGAGGGACGCCGTGTCAAGGTGAAACCCGGCCGCCCAAGAGGGACGTTTGTTAGGCCGGTCTGTTATTTGTTCGGCGCTTTGGACTCGGGCGAGTTAACGATCTTTTCGAAGCGCGGGTCAGACCGAAGCGGATCGAACATCGGATCGAGCCGGAGCAAGGCCCGGGTGAGGGGGATGTTTGCAGGCGGCGGGCCCGCATACGGTATCGAGAGTAGTTTCTCCAAAGCAGCGATGGCGCGGTCGGGCTCGCTTGCCTGGGCCGCGACTCGGGCGAGAATCTCGATTGGAACAGGACCCACTAACGAATCCTTCTCGATCGGGATGACAGCCATGGCCCGTTCCGCCAAAGCCAGCGCGGCGACCTTGTCCCCGAGACCCATGTTGGTCAGCGCGAGATCGCCCATGAGGCCAAAATTCTCCGGCTGTTGTTTGAGGAAAGATTCCTGTTCGGTTCGCGCCTGCTGCCAACTTTCCTCGGCGGCGGCACGGTCGCCGGCGACTTGTTGAGCCCAGCCCAGCCAAAAGCGCAGTTCGCCATTGAAGTAACCCAACGCCGGATCGGGACTGGAAAGTATTTCCTTTAGCCGGGAAATGATTTGTCCAGGTTGTCGCTCGAGGATTGCCTGGTAAGTCTGTGCTTCCAACGTGCTCGGATCATCGGTCCCCGGGCGAAGCGGAGAAAGGAGCGCCGCAGCTCGCGGCAGATCGCCCTGGGCTTGCGCGATCCCCGCCTTGTGCGCAAGCGTATCGGCGTCGTCCGGCGTGATATTTAGCGCCTGGTCAAGCTTGCGCAACGCCTCGGGGAAGCGGCGAAGGGCCACATAAGATGCGGCCTGTTGCCTGAGAAGGTTAATGTTGCGCGGGTCGAGCCGCTCCGCTTCCTTGAAATACGACTCGCTTCGGTCCCATTCGCCCCGCCTCCGCGCGACGTAGGCCAGCGATTCAGGGATCCGGCTGCTATTCGGCAGGAGGTGACGGGCTTCATCGAAGTAACGCACCGCAGTGTCGTAATCCTTCGCGCAGGAGTAGTGGAAATATCCCTTGGCGAAGAGCGCCTCGCCAAGATTAGGCTGAAGAGCAAGGGCGGTTTCGGCCGTGAAACGTGCTTCATCCCGGAGCGCGGCCGTGGGTTGAAGGGCGGCGGTGATATACCCGCGCGATTCGACGAACGAGAGGAGTGCCCAGCCGAGAGCGAATTTTGGATCGAGCCGTACCGCCTCTTTCAAGTGTTTTTGGGCGCCCAAAGAATTGGCGGGAGTGACGCCGCCCGCTTTAAGCGTGTAAGCCAGTCCGCGTAGGTAGGCATCGTACGCGTCGAGATTATCCGTCGGTTTGGCTGCGATGACTTCTTCTTCCTGGCCGGTCAGTTTCGCGCGCAATTGGTCCGCGATCGCCTTGGCCACCTCACTTTCGACCGTAAAGACATCGGTCAATTTGCGATCGAAAGAATCGGCCCAGAGATGGGAGTCGTTCGCGGCGTTGATTAGCTGCACACTGACCCGCACGGTATCGCCGCGTTTCTGCACGCTTCCTTGCAGGAGATGCGCGACTCCCAGCTCCCGGCCGATGGCACGCACGTTTTCGGGCATGCTCTTATAATGCTGCGTGGAAGTGCGCGAGATGACGCGCAGGTCGGCGATCTTCGACAAGCGCGAAAGAATCTCGTCCTGAATTCCTTCGGTGAAGTAGGCGTTCGCCTTCTCCTCGCTCCGGTTTTCGAACGGAAGCACGGCGATGCTTTTTTCCGGCACGTCTGGCGTGGACGGCGTTGGGCTCGTGCGAAGGCGCGGGATGACGAGCACCGCAATTACGGCCGCCAGAATACCGATGATAACGAAGTCCAGTTTTCGCCCGGTGCTGCGGGCGATCGACTGTTTGGGATCGATCTCTTCCGTCCGCTTGATGCCTTCGGGTGTGAGTTCGTAGATCCAAGCCACGCTGAGCGCGATGGGGAACCCCAGGGTCAACACGATGATGACAAGGCGAGGAGCCCAGTTCGGAATTTCGAAAATCGGAAAAACCTGCGTCGCGATCTGGATGAGCAGCCAGCTCACCACCCCGTACGCGACAGCAACTTTATAAACATTTCGCCGCTGCAGCTCAGCGAAAAGTTTCTTTGGGTTCACGGCGTCTTTCCGCGGAGGACGGAAATGAGTCCTACCAGCGCTGGTTTGCCCTGACGAGGAAAATGCGTCCGGCGCCAGCGGCGTCGCTCTAACTCGCTTTAGAGTGCGGGAAGTCTGCATTGCGCTTCCCAGTTCCTACGGAAACCCAGCGCCTAAAGATCAGAAAATCGGCAGCGCTGCTAATCGATCTTCATCCCGTCGGAAACATAGACCTTCTGCGACTGCACTTTCGCCGCGCGGATGATTTGTTCTAGCAGCGGCTTCGATTAGCGAAGTATCCTTCCCCCATGGTATTTGATCGGAACGGGCAATTACTTCGATGAAACGGAGTTCAGGACCAAGAATCGGCCGGAAGAAACGTGCCCTGCCGCGCAAAGAAGAAAGTGCTCCTGCGAATTCGCTCCCCAAAGTCGTCGCCTACCAGATCCACGAGGACGATTCCGCACCGATCCGTCCGGCGCGCCGGGAACGGAAATGGATGGAGGACGCGGATAAAAAGTTCCCTTATCGCTGCCTGCCGCTGGTGGTGGCGAATCAGTACGGCTGGGAAATTCTCTCTACCCATCACCTCCGCGCCGTTTGGGATGGCACCTCGAACGCAGAGGGATTGTATGTGGAAAATCTTTCCGGCGACGGAATCCTCCACGCCACCTCTCATTTTGGCGAGGGAGTGCTCACGTTCCAGATCCCGTACCTCTTCCAGACCCCAGAGGGCTGGAATTTGATGGTCCGCGGCCCGACGAACAATCCGAAGGACGGAATCGCGCCGCTGGACGGCGTCGTGGAAACGGACTGGACGCATTCCACCTTCACGATGAACTGGCGCTTTACCCGGGCATGCACCATCGAGTTCACGAAGGGAGAACCGATCTGTCTCTTCTTTCCTATCCAGCGAGGGGCGCTCGAAAAATTTCACGGAGAACTGCGGACGCTCGAGTCGAACCGGGAGTTCGAGAAAAAATATCGGGAATGGTCCGCCAGCCGGGACCGCTTTCTCTTCGGGCTGGAAAAAGAAAAGCCGCACATCCTTGCCCAGGGCTGGCAGAAGGAATATTTCCAAGGGGCCAGGGGAGAGAAGAAATCGCTGGCGCGTCCCTTCGTTAACGAAATCTCGTGGACCGAGCCACCGGCGCCGGACGGAAATCATGACGGTTTCGCGAAGAAGTAGTTCGCGCCACTCCGAGGCTTACTATGTTCGCGCCGCGAAACGGTTCCGCGAAAACCGGTATCTGTTCCTCAAGGGAATGCTGCCGCCGGCGCTCCTGGAATATCTGAAAGCGTACTACGCCATTCTCCTGGCCAATGACCGGTTCTCCCACGACGACAACTGCCCTTCGTCCTTATCTCTTGGCGGCGATCCGGCGCTCGATGCCGCCCTGGAATGGATGCGACCCGAGCTGAGCCGCCTCGTGGGATTCGGTTTAGCGCCCACTTATTCCTATACCCGCCGCTACGCGAAAGGTGAGGTGCTGGAGCGACACGTCGATCGCGCCGCGTGCGAAATCTCGGTGACGGTCTCAATTCAAATTCCGAAAGGAGCCGGACCCTCCGTCATTTATTTGAAACCGCCCGATCACCAGCAGACCAAGGTCGAAATGCTGGAAGGGGACGGCTGTGTCTATGCCGGCACCAAAGTGGAACACTGGCGAGAACGATTCCGGGTGGATGGATATATCCAACTGTTCCTCCATTTTATTTCCCGGCGCGGACCGCATTATCCCGAGCACCTTTTCGATGGCCGGGAATGCCTCGGCACGATCGCGGAAAAATAGACTTAAGAAAAAGCGTGACAACGCCAATAGAACGCGTCAGACCGTAATCCATGGGAAACGTCCCTAGCCAGCGACCGAAGAAGAAGGGCCCGAAAAAAGGTCCCGGTCCACCGGTTGGGCCGCAATCGCCAAAGTATCCGCGCGGGCCAAAAGTCGGAGGCCCCGGTCCTCCGATATCACCGAACTCTCCCCGGCCAGTGCGGAGAGCAATGGCCCCAGGGCCGCCGACGACACCTAGTTAGCCTGACGGACTTCGCGTCCGACAATCTCACTTCGGTTTGGGCGAACCAGCGAGCGTTTCAAAACGTGGATCGCTTCGGATCGAGTCGAACATTGGATCCAACCGGAGCAGCGCGGGAGTAAGCGGCGGACCCACCGCCATCGCGCCATCGTACGGGATCGAGAGTAATCTCTGCAAAGCTGTCACGGCGCGTCCGGTTTCTCCGGTCCGCGCGGCCACCCGGGCGAGGATCTCGATTGGGACCGGCCCCCTTACCGCATCCTTCTCGACCGGATTCGCGGCGACGGCCCGTTCCGCCAGCGCAAACGCAGCGGCCTTGTCACCGAGGCCCATGTTGGTCAAAGCGAGATCGCCCAGAAGGCTGTAATTATCCGTCTGTTCCTCGAGGAAAGGCTCCAGTTCGGAGCGCGCCTGGCGCCAACTCTCCTGCGCCGCGGCTTGGTCGCCGGCGACTTCTTGCGCCCAGCCCAGCCAAAAACGCAGTTCACCGGTGACGTGACCCAGCGTTGAATCAGGCTTGGCGCCCAGGATTTCTTTCAGCCGGGAAATCATTTGCTGCGGCCGGCGCTCGAGAATCGACTGGTAAGCTTGTATCTCCAATGCGCCCGAGTCATCGGCCGTGGGACGCAACGGTGCGAGAAGAGTAGAGGCCCGCGGCAGGTCGCCCTCCGCCTGGGCGATTCGCGCTTTCGCCGCGAGCGTGTCCATGTCGTCCGGGATGATATCGAGAACCTGGTCGAGTTTCCGTAGCGCTTCAGGAAAGCGACGAAGACAGACATAGTTGGTCGCGTATCCTGTCAGCACGGAAACGTTGCGCGGGTCGAGACGCTCGGCTTCGATCAGGCGCGCTTCGCTCCGGTCCCACTGGCCGCGCCTTCGCTCCACGTAGGCGAGCGATTCAGGAATTTGGCTGCTATTGGGAAGGACCTTGCGGGCCTGTTCGAAGTAATGCACGGCCGTGTCGTAATCTTTCAGGCACGCGTAATGGTAAAATCCCTTTGCCAGGAGGGCCTCTCCGAGATTGGGCTGAAGACTGAGCGCGTTTTCCGCGGCCTGCCGTGCCTCTTCCCGCAGCGCCACCGTGGGCGGCAGACTCTGGGTCAGATAATTTCGGGCATCGACGGTCGAAAGCACCGCCCAGGCCAGCGCGAACTTCGGATCCAACCGGACCGCTTCCTTAAGATGTTTCTGCGCGCCAATGGCGTTCTCGCTCGTGGGGGCACTTTTCAACGTGTAGGCGAGTCCTCGCAGGTATTCATCGTACGCCGCCGGGTTCTCCGTTGGTTTGGCCTCAATGATCTTTTCTTCGCGGCCGGTGAGCTTCACTTGCAACTGGTCGGCGATGGCTTTGGCCACCTCGCTCTCGACCGAAAAGACGTCGGTCAGTTTGCGATCGAACGTTTCCGCCCAGAGATGAGAATCATTGGCCG
>JBEEHI010000288.1:0-18957 GCA_041167305.1 Verrucomicrobiota bacterium | reverse complement strand
TGGCGAAGAAGAACGAGAGCGGCGCGGTCCGCTATCTGATCGAAGATAAACAGATCGTCTACTTAACCGCAGCCGACGTGATGAATGCGGTTCAGCCGCCTGATGAGGAAAAGGCCAGCCAGGGCATGGTAGCGTTTGGCAACCCGACCGGAGCGAACCTGCCTTCCGCTGAGGAAGAAGTGAAAGGAATAGCCCAGGTATTTCCCTCGACGGAGGTGTTATTCGGGCCGGACGTAACCAAGAAGATCTTGGAAGCGCCGGACAGGCTAAGTAAGCGCATCGTTCACTTTGCGACCCATGGAATTCTGAATGCCTCGACGCCTCTGGATAGCTACATTCAGCTGGCCACCGGTGGTTCTCCTGAGTCGGCCCAACTTACCTTGGGGGAAATTGGCGGCCTGCCTTTCAACAAGGTGGATCTGGTTACCTTGTCGGCGTGTGAAACCGCGGTCGGGAATAAAGAACCTGATGGCGGTGAAGTGACTACGTTGGCGCATGCCTTCTCGAGCGCCGGAGCAACGACGGTGTTGGCGAGCTTGTGGAGTGTTGGCGATGAAAGCACGAAAGAGTTTATGATGGAATTCTATCGTCAGCTCGCCGCCGGGACGTCGAAAGCGGCGGCATTGCAAAGCGCCCAGCTCAAGCTCCTGAAGAGCGCAAAGTTTTCCCGCCCGCTTTATTGGGCGCCTTTTGTTCTCATGGGCGACTGGCGGTAGCCGGATTTCCAACTCGACTCAATAAAGCGCCGCGCGTCATAGTCGGAGCAGTGAAATGCATTTCACTGATAACAGCCGTGCTTTGCCTGGAAACTTCCGCGGCGCTTTGCCAGAACATCGATAAGACCAAGCCGAATGGCCGGGCATGCCTTGCGATCGCCAATATTGCAAACGGGGATGAAGAAGTGCCTAGCCCGGCAAGCACGTCGGGCAAGAACCAGAAAATTGTGGCGCACCTGGATGCCACGTCGGGGTGCGAAGTGCTGGTCGCTCCCTTCCTGAAAAGCGGGGAACTAGTTCCGGGCTGGCTGCCTCAGTACGTCAATCTCAATCCTGGAAGAGAAATCCTAGTGCCAAAGGCGCCGGTTTCATGGAACTGGGAGAAAGATTCCGGGTCTCTCGAAATCTTCGTTTTGTTTTTGACGCCGGGTTCCCAGAAAGGCGGCGAGATTCGGGAACTGGTGAAGGCGATGGCGAAAGCGAACGGTGCAAACGTCATTAAGTTGCAGGCCAGTAAGCTCCGGGAGTTGATCGGCAACGCGAATATCGACGAAAAGGCTGCGCGGCAGATGCCCGAAGCGAATTCGGAAGTGGCTGGTGTTATGAGAATGGTGGTGGGCTTCGAGTGGCGCGATTCGGCGCGGGCCGTCAATTTTTCCGCCGAGAAGCCGGGGGCGTTGATTTTCCCATTCGCAAACGCCCGTTAGCCCAACGAGGCCAACTATTGGAAAAGATTTCGGGACAGGACGACGATCCATATTCCGAGAAGGGCCGCACTCGCATAGCCGATCACCAGGCCGGCCAACGCAACTGATTTTGCCAGTGAGCCGGGTTCGCTCGAGCGCGTCCTCGCGAGCGCGAGATGGCCGCAGACGATCGAAGGCACCGCGGTGAGCCCGAATGTGAGCAGACCGAAAATGCCGAGGGTAAAGGCCCAAATGGGAAGGGCGGATAATTCTTCCTGAGGGCGCCGAAGCGCCCGGGACGAGATCGTTTCTGCAGCGTCAATCATGGTCCGATGATGACGGCTCGCGCCTCTCGGTTTGCAGATGAAAACCGCGAAAATTTAATCGCGCAACAGGCTCCTTGTAGCTTCGTTGTTTCGTTGGTAAGACAAACCCAATGGGTGACGAAAACAAAGCCAGAGCTCCATTTGTTTTCGGGGTCAGCGGCCACCGCGATCTCGTCCGGACAGATTTGCCCGAGCTGCAGAAACAGCTTCAAACTGTCTTTTCCCACTTTCGCTCCGCGTATCCAAACGCTTCCTTTGAATTGCTAAGTCCGCTCGCTGAAGGCGCTGACCGGGTAGCTGCAGAGGTCGCGCTCGCTTCCGGGATCAAACTCGCCGTGCCGATGCCAATGGTGCAGGCGGATTATGAACGGGACTTCACCACGGCAGAGTCGCTGAGCGAGTTTCGGCGATTACTCGCCACCGCTAAATCGCAATGGGAATTGCGCGAGGACCAGCCGAATCAATCGTTGTTATCGGACAGCAACAGGCGCACGCAAAGATACGCGGCGGTCGGCGATTTCATCGCGCGAACCAGCCACGTTTTGATCCTCCTTTGGGATGGACGTGACAATCAGAAAGTAGGAGGGACCGCCTGGGTGAAGAAACGTCGCGAGCACTGGGTGAGGGTTGGCGAGGAGAAGGACACGTCGCCCGATGACTTCGGTTATCTCGGAACGATTCATATCGTTACTCCACGGGAGACTACTAGGAGCGCGGCGCGGCCGCGGATTGAGATCGTCGGAGAATTGCCCGGATTATACTGACGAGCGTTCCAGGCTGTAGACTCGGAATAGCCCGTAGCTTTTAGCGAGCGCAGTCGTTCCGACCAGGTCACAACTAAACCCTTTCGACTGGTCCGCTGCTGCTAACGCGGCGAACTCTTCGCTCGCGAAGACTTCGCCTTCGTGGGTAATGGGCTCTATTCGCGCCGCGCGACTTACGTGAGCGCCCGTGAAGGAGATTTGCCGGACAACCGGATCAAAGTTCACGTAGACCGGGCCGGCATGCACGCCGATCCGGATGCTTAGTTGGCGAGGAAGACCTAGGTCCACCCAGTCCGTGCTTATGACGAGGTCTCGCAAGTCGAGGGCGAACCGGCCTGCGTCCTCGACGCCGTTGAAGACGAAGAAAAGTCCGTCACCCCAAGTGTTGACATTGATGGGCGCGGATGAGCTTTCGGCCATAAGTCTCGAGACCCTTTGGTTAAACTGGGCAACATATTTTGGGATGACCGTTTCGGGTAGTTTACTATAACCCACCACGTCGGCGAACATGATAGCCTTGATTTCCTGACGACCCGACGCGCGGACCCATGCCTCAAATTCGTCATCGCTATCATTCGCATCGGTTTCGAAAGCCTCGGAGCTGGTTAACATGGACGGTGGTTTTGTAGCGATCGGCACGATTTTCACCGGCACGCGGTGGGTTCGCCAGTAGCGCACGAAGGATCCAGTTCCTCCCGGGGCGCCGGCGAACCCATCCCACACAGCTAACGGCGTTATTTCCAAGTCGAGCGATCGCGCGAAGAGCCGAGCCAGACCGTTCACGGCAAGATTGCAGTATTCGAAGCCGGTGGCGCTGCCCGGCATATAAAGTTCGCCCAGGATGCGGATGGACGCCGCTTGGGCCAGCACTTTGTGAAAGCGCTCGACCCAGTCCCCTTCGCGCGCGATGGCGACACTCGTCTTCTCGAATTCTTCGGCGGGCCACGGCAGTACGAGATGAATGGTGCCGCCGCGCGCCAGCATGGCCTCCAGGAACAGGATATCCGATCCGGAAGCAGCGCTGCCGAATCCTATGCCTGCATTCATGGCAGCCAGTTGCTTTTCCAGGAGTTCCCTTACTTCGCCTTCCTTTGCCATCGGGAATCGCGGATTGCGCCGATCGGGCGCATCGATCATGTGGCCGGAAAAGACAACCAGCTTCGGGATCGGAAAGCATTCGTCGAACATATCGGCGCGACCATAAAGCTGGCGCGACAAGGTCCGGGCCTGCTTTCGAGTGGACGAGAAAGCGCGCAAGTTATCACTTTCGGCGGCGACGGCCGCGCGATAGGCGCTCTTCGCTCCTTCGGCATCGCCGAGGACAACCAATGCTTCCGCAACCGTAGCGTGCTTCCAGTAGTCATCCGGCTGCGTCTGGCAAATCTCGAGCACGGTCTTAGCTATGCGGTCAGCCTTGTCCCTTTCGTTGAGAAGAAACGCGATGGTGGCGGCGTTTATGCCCGGATAAGAATCAGGAGGTGGAAGTTCAAAAGCGCGATTGTAGTAGTCGAACGCTTGCCGGAGGTAATGCTCGTTATCCGGAGTTGCGCACCATCGATCCTTGCAGGTGCGGCCCAGAATGCTCAGGGTTTCGCGGTTTGTCGGATCTTTCGCGACCAGGGTGTTGAGAATATCCTGGGCTCGTCGCGATGATCCCATCTGAGCCAGAGCCAGGGCGATGCGTTGTTGGAGCCAGTCGTCATCTGGATGATTTTCGATGGCGGCGCGAGCGGCATCATAGGCGGTGAGGAACTCGCCGGCGGAGAGCGCCCGTTTTACAAAGGCGCGGACGGCGTCGATGTCGTCCATCCATTCCGTCCGCCGCCGCCAGAGTTCGTGGAGAGCGACAGACGCAGTCGGAACATTCTTAACTTCAGGCAGATCAGACACGGTTAGAAACAATGCACCGGGGGGCGGCGCTTGGCACGTATTAGCCGAGCGTCACCTCTGTTGCCAGAAATATCTGCGGATCAGAACCGGTCAATGATGACAACAATCATGCTCATCCGAGTCATGCTGATGGTCGCATTCGTGATCATGATCGTGATGATGATGATGATGGGCGTGGGATGACCAGGAAGGAAGCGGATCGTCGAAGTTCTTCCAATTCTCTGGGCCGTCAGCCATTTCCTGATCCGTGAGCAAACAGGCATCGAGGTGGGATTGAAGGGTGCGTCGGTCTACCCCGAGCGCCATGATGGCGAAGGTTTGCCGGCGATCGCCGAAGGGCTCTTTCCATTCGTTTCGAGTGCGCGCAGGCATCTCGGCTTCGCGATCTCTTTGCTCGCGAGCGGCCCACCAAGTCCCCGCGGATACGCAGTGAAGATCCAATCCGGCGAGATTGAGCCCGCCGACTTCATCCATCCGGGTGGCCAGCCAGAAAAATCCTTTGGCCCGGAAAACCTTTCCAAAGTTCGTTTGCAAGAGATCCCAAAAGCGGCCCGGATGAAAAGGCCGTCGCGCGTGGTAGGCGAACGCGGTGATTCTCTCATCCGCTGCGAGGGCCAGGGTCGGTGCCGCGCCATCGAGCAATTGACGCCATCCAGCGCCGGCTAATGCTGCCTCAAAATCGAATGGGGCGGTAGAGAGGTCGCGCATTATCACGGAAGCCGAGCTCAGGGGCAGGACCTCAGCGCATGGGTTAAGGGCGAGCGCGATTGAGCGCGCCAGAGCAAATTCGGAATCGCCGGAAGCGGCGTCGAGAAAAATGTGACTCACGAATTCCATCTGCTCCGCCACGAAACAGGCTGGCAACGAGTTTTTCCCGCGGCCAAGAATCGCATCCAGCAAATCGGCCGGTTGGATAACGAAGACAGCGGCGATTAAAGTTTGAGGAAGGCGGTCTCCTGTCGCAAACAACGAGGCGTAAGCCATCGGAGGCCTTTCCGGTTCGCACTCAATGATCAGATGATCGATCGAGCGTTTGTCTGCAATCGCTCTGATCTTAGTGACAATCTGGTCTGGATTAGAATTTGGCGGCAGCTGAAAAACGGCGAGGTCTTTTGACACTTCGGTTCGTGTGCTTGTGAGAAGACCGGTCTTTGCAAAGTCGATCGTATCCAGGAAAGCAGTCACGGCAGGGCCGGCCACAATCGACACGGAAAGACATTCCCTGTCTTTCTCAGGCGCCCCGTTCATTGGTGTTAGCTCGACGGAGGTGGACGTCCCGCGCGCGCGACAGGTGCGGCGGGAGCCTGGTCCTTGGAAACGACGTTCGGCGCTGTCACCTCGTCTCGCCACGGGATGGCAAGCCGATGCATAATCGACTTGGCTTCCAAAGGAGCGAGCCCTGGCATCTCCGAAATCAGGCGGGCGAGCAGGGCGCTCATGATCGGCGCCGCAAAGCTACTTCCAGTCACTTCCTTGGTACCACGATTGTTCCAGGGCAAAGTTACATCCACACCACGCGCCGCGAACTCAACGAGATGACCGGGCTTGTAGAAGAAAGTGTGGTCTTCGTCGAAGCGAGCCATGTTCGTTGTTACAACACTGGGAAAGTAGCCGGGCCACTCCGGAGTGGTGAAGTCGTAGTTGTTACACGCGGAAACCACGTGGATACCCTTGAGATAGGCTTCGTCGATCCATTCCTTGTATTGAAAAATGTGTTCCGGCAATCCGCAGCCGAAGCTGCAATTGAGCACATGATAGCCGCGGTCGATCGCCTGCCGGACTCCTTCACGGATGATTACCGTGCGCGAACCAAGGTTCGCACCAAGAACGCGAATGCTTCCGATCTGCGCGTCCGGCGCGATCCGCCGGATAACCCCTGTTACGGCGGTGCCATGACCATAGATATCCGTGCCGTCGCCCGGTTTGACTTCGATTTGAACACCGGCATCGATCACGTGCAGATCGTCCAGGAGAGTGAGGCCGGGCAGGGCAGGATGATCGACTTCCACACCGGAATCGATTACGGCGATGCGGACACCTTTCCCCGTACCCTTTTCCAAAGCGCGGCGCGCTTCGTCCAGGCGAAAAGGACTGGGCTCCGGGGCTAGAGGCGGTTCCATCCGATGGCAGTGCCGAGCAGCCGATAGTCGATCAAATCGCGAACTACGGCAGAGATCGTTTGGATGGCGTTTAGGTCCTCGGGCCGGAAGCCGGAAGGCTTTTCGCCTTTCGGGACCGGTTTGCCATCACGGATCTCGACGTCCTGAAGCTGGACGCAGGAAATAACTCCGCGCACTTCGTTCAGGAAGTAGAGCGGAACGACGATCATGGAATAGGTCGCCTTATGTAACTCCTTATCGAGAGCGTTACTATGGTCGACGTTATTGTAGACTTCGTTCTCGACGAAGGGATGCTCGCTTGCCACCACGAGACTTATGATCCCTTTGCTGATGGGTTGTTTGAATCCCACGATCTTGGCGGTATTTGGACCGCTGTTGTAGGTCGCCACGAGATGCTGCTTTTCCTGATCGAGCAGCCAGATGCTTCCCTCGTCCGCGCCGATGCGTGCGAATGTTTCCTTCAGGAGCTTGAGGATCATCTCATCGCAGATGCTCAGAAAATTGGAGGACGAGATGGCGGCGCCAAGTTTGGCGAGATGTTCCTGCAAAGCCGGGCGCAATGGCAGAAAGCGCTGCTCCGGCAGGAAGTTCGCGCGCGTCGTCGTCGTCATTCCGCAGGTTGCCTGAGCGCTTTGGTTTCGGTGACGAGCGCCGGGATCAGCTGCGGTTGTTCCTGGAGCATTTTTTTCATTTCAACGCGCTCTTCTTCGGTGCACTTTCCACTGGCGAATTTGGCAATCTTTTCCCGAAGCTCAGTCGGCATTGTCGCCGCGGAGCGTCCGGCCACTTCCTGGACGTCACCGTCGAAAAACTCCAACAGAATTTTGAAATCATCATTCACGGGTAAGAAGCGGTCAAAACAAAAACGCGGTTGAATTATTTACATCATGGTTAGGAGCCCACGAGCGGGTCACGGCGCGGTGGAGATTTACCGGGCGGCGTCCCGTTGTTATATGCTCTGTCCTTAGACTCATGCAGTGACGCATCTTGTGAAATTATCTTTATTGGTTCGAAAAAACATCAGATGAGCCGGCGCAGAGCTCCACGAAATCTTCCCAGCGCAACTCCAGCCAGGGATCGACCTTCTTTAATTCGGCCAGAATGATTTTCGCCACATTCTGGCGCGTCACATCGAGCGTGCGGCTAACCTTCGATTCATGCCAGCCCCACATCCGCGAAAGCTCGCGTTGGGTGAGCTGATGGAGATGCACCAGCTTCAACATCAGGATCGCGTCTTCATCCTGCTTCGCGAATGCGTGCTGAATCGCCGTGCGCAGGAGGTTAAGCAGCGGCCTTTCGCTGGTCGGTTTTTCCGGCTGCGCTCTTCGATCGAAGAAATCCTCCCCGGGCGAATCGGGAGAAGGGGGAACATCGACCCGAAAACTCTGGCGCCGTTTCAAATCGACCAGACGATTCGTGGCCACGGTGAGCAACCACGACTCCAGCGCGCATCGGCCCTGGTATTTCGTCAGAAGTATCTCGCGATTCCCGCGCGGCGCGAAGCAATCGGTCCAAAGATCCGCGACCAGGTCCTCCGCCTCGGTTTGGTTTGCGCCGCGCGAGCGCAAGACACCGACGAGCTTGCCCTGGTATCGGCTCCGCAATTCCGCAGCAGCAGCCGGCTCGCCGGCCAGGACGCGCTGGACGTAGGCAAGATCCTGTTCGTGGCGCGACGGAGCTTCGACGGGCATAAAGGAAAAAAAGATGGAGGTCTCAGTTTGGAACGTCAATCATTTTGACCGGAGGCATCGTGCCTGGAGGGATTCGAACCCCCAACCTGCTGATCCGAAGTCAGCTGCTCTATCCGGTTGAGCTACAGACACAGTTGCCCGGAGGTACTGTTCAAAGTCGCGGAACTCGCTGGAACGCGCAAACCGATGCGGGTCACGGCAGGTTGTAGGCTTCCACCAAAGCGACGCCGCTACTCACTCCGTCACTGCGAACAACCGCTGTATAGGCGCCAGGCGCAAGCGCGGAGAGAATCGCGGCTTCATTCGCATCACCGGGCGACAATCCAGCGGCGAGAAGTTCGGTCGCACCGGGGTCGGTAAGCCAGCTGTCGTTCGTTCTGATGATTGCCCCGTTGCTGTCGTGCAGTTCCAGGATGGGCTCAGCCAGGGCGCCTGAAATGCCGAAGTTTTTCAAGGATGGGCCAAGAGCGCGCACAGCAACCCGTCCGCTCGAGCCGGTTCCGACGATGAATCCGCCGATCAAAGCGCTATCGCCTGTATCGACGAAACCGCGAGTGCTCAGGTTTCCGAGGAGTGAGTTACTGTCCGGCGTAAGATCGTAGATCTCGATCAAACCGATGCCGTTAATGTTATTCCGACCCGACACGACGGCGGTATAGCTGCCGGGCGCGAGAGTTTGCACAGTGGCCGCTTCCCGATCGTTCTTCGGCGCGAGTCCGTTTGCGATGAGCTCGGACGCGCCGGAATCCGTCTGCCAGTTGTCGTTTGCAGCGATGATTGCGCCGCTCGCGGCGTGCAGTTCAAGGGTGGGATCGTTCAGCACGCCACCGCCGAGGCCGGAATTGGTGAGCGACGGTCCAATCGCGCGAAGGACAACCTTCTTGGACTCGGTGCCGGTGATAATGAAACCACCGATCAGCACGCGGTCGCTGGTGAGCACACGCGTGCGTGTGGAGACGTTGAGCAGGCAGGATTGCTTTCCCGTGAACGCATTCTCGTAAACGTAGTCAGCCACTTTCCGGCCCTGGGCGATGCCCTGGGTCTTGTCGAAGGACCAGTGGATGCCGAGGTAAATTCTGCTCTGCCCGTTTTCTTCCTCCGCCTGGGACAGCGACGAGAACGTACGCGGCTTTAACGCGCGAACGATGCCCGCGTTGTCCACGGTCGTGCCGTTGAACTCGTCCGAGGTGAAGGTGAACGAAATATTGTCCTGGTGGTAGTAGCGCCGCAGGGTTTCGAAGAGTGCGCCACCGAAGCCCGCATGACCGGACGGATAAGCCGGGAATGGCGGAGTGAAATTCGGGCCGGTAAGATTGCTCGCCGGAGCGCCCAGGGGGCGGAACAGCGGATCACCGATGGTGGCTGAATTTCCGTCCCCAGCGTCGGACGGGCCCGTGCCAGGATCCGATTCCCGGATGCCGGTGACTGGCCGCCACAGTTGATAGAAAAACTTCGATTCCCAAATGGCGATGCCAGCGTCCGCCATGGAGACGTTGATCAGCGCGAGCAGCCGAGCCAATTCCAATGGATTATCGGCGGTGCCCCTCTGTTTCGCAATTTTCATCGCGATCTGGTTATACAAACGTGGAGGCGCGCAGAGGCTGGGCGTGCCGTCGTAAGCCCAGTAAATTCCGAGCTCGGTTTGATCGACGGTGCGGATGGAAGGAGTGACAACGCCGTCGCCGCCGAGAAGTTTGACCTCGTTAAACGCGGCCGCGTATTCCGGGCTGGATATCGCCGGCGGGGCCGGAGCGCGAAATTGCGTTGAGGATTGCATGACAAAAGGAGTGACCTGATTCCACAACGCTCCAAGCGCAATCGGGCCCTTGCTGATCGGGTCCTGCCGCCATTTGCCGGCATCGTTACTCGGGAAGAATTGCACCCCTAATTTCGGTTCGGCTTGCGCGGAGCCATCGCCGGACCTCAAGGCGAGGATCGCGACAGCCGCGCGATGTCCCAGGTCGATACCGTCCGTTTTCGCGGCGCTGGCGCTGATTTGGTTGAGATCCGCGGCGAGAGCCTGATCGAAAGTAGCCTGTTGCGACGGGAAAAGCGCGGTGAGGGTATCGCGCGCGGCTTGCGCGATCGCGGCCGCGATGGAAGCATTTTTCGCCGGCAGAATACTCGTGTAGCCCTTGTAACCGCCCAAGACGCCGTTCACGCTGTCGAACATCGCGATGTGGACAATCGCCATTGCGCGACTGGCCCGGGCGGGGCCGAGTTGTTCGCCGAAGACGCGCGGGTCGCCCGCTGCGACCGGCGTATGATCGAGACCGCTCGCGTCGACGGCCATCTGGTTCCAATGCGCCAGCACGTCGGCTGCGGTGGTAGTGACCGTCGTGGTATTTGCCTTGGGGGAGGCCGGCTGTTGGGCCGCTTGAAACTGCGGCCCGAGATAGTCCTGAACATTGCCTGGGTTTGGAGCCGCTAATGCGTGAATGGCCAGCGCGACCGAAAGACTGCCGACGAAGGCGCCGAGCTTTGTTCGCGTTAGCGTCTTCATATTCTCGTCATATTCGGAAAAGGGGGGCGGCCACAAGATTATTGGGATGGAACCGATCAATTTTCTGGACTGCGCCCCGCGGAAAAAACTCGGGAGGGTTTGACTTGCGCCCAGCGGGCGTTGAATACCAAGCGGACGACATGGAAGATCTGAGCGATTACCTGAAGGATCACCTCGCCGGTTCGGTGGGCGCGCTCGAATTGCTCGATCGCCTGGTCGAAGCGTGCGGGGGAAAACCGCTCGAACGATTCTTCGGAGATTTGCGGCGGGAGGTTGAGGAAGATCAAGCGCAGCTGAAAGAGCTAATGGCAAAGCTGGGCGTTTCAGAAAGCTCGGTCCGAAAGGCCGGCGCTTGGCTGGCTGAAAAGCTTTCGCGATCCAAGATCGAGCTGGGAGAAGGAGACATCGGCATCTTCCTCGCCTTGGAAGCGCTGATCCTCGGCATCACGGGGAAGCGGTCGCTCTGGCGCGCTCTGGAGGCTGCGTCTCGAACCATCCCGGCACTCGCCAGACTGAACTATTCAGGATTAGAGAAGCGGGCGATTGAGCAGTGCGAACGGGTGGAGGCACGACGCCTGGAACTCGCGCGAACGGCTTTCAAACCGGAATAGCGCCGGAAGTTCTCCCATTTTGTTCTTGAGTGGGAGAAGCGAACCAATCACGCTCCGTGCGTGAGAGCTGCGAGTGCCGTCGAAAGCCCGGGAGCTCTAACGCATTTCGTCACGACGCGTTGGAGCTTGATTCGCCCGCGCGCTGGTGCCGGGACGCCGAGCAAAATCGATCCCGGTCTCGCGCAGCTTTGCCAGATTTACTGGCGCCCGATTTTCACTTTTATCTACCGCCTCGGTTATTCCGGGCCCGACGCCCAGGATCTGACGCAGGATTTTTTCATCATGATCATGGAAGGAAATCTTCTTCAGGTTGCCGATCCGAACAGGGGCCGTTTCCGGTCGCTGCTGCTGAAGTCGCTGACGAATTTTTTGATCGATGCCGCGGCGAAACAGCGTCGGCATAAACGCGGCGGCCAGATGCAATTTGTTTCCCTGGAAAGTTGGATGGCGGAGGCGCGTCCTCAATTATATCTGCCGAGAACGACGATGGAATCCGCCGCGCCGGAAGCATTATTCGATGCAGGCTGGGCAGCGGCGATCGCCGAGGAGGCGTTGCGCAGGCTGCGGCTGGAATGCGAAAGCAAAGGCCGGCGCCGCGTCTACGAAGTCTTGCACCCGTATCTTACGTCCGAACGCACGGAGGTCTGTTACGAGACCCTTTCCCGCGCGTTGGGAATGCCGGAAACGTCAGTCAAAAGTCTGCTGCATCATTTCCGGTTGCGATATCGGTCTCTCCTGCGTGAAGAGATTGCCAAGACCGTCGAATCGGAAGCGAACGTGGACGACGAGATCCGGTATCTCTGCGCGAGCTTGAGCGCCGAGCCTCATTGATCGATATGCGACTCGAACCCCGGAGCGATTCCACCTTTACGATCCTTGAGGGACCCGAGGTCTGCGGCGAATGTCATTCGGTTTCGCGACTCACAAACGGCCTTTGTTTGAATTGTCTGCTGAGCGGCGCGCTGGAGGATGATAAGACGCCCTCGGGGAAGGAAGCCTTCAAGGAGGTGCTCGCGGGCGTGAAATCCGGTGATGGCGACTGGCATATCGCGGACCACGAGATTCTCGCTGAAATAGCGCGCGGCGGGATGGGGGTAGTTTACCAGGCGCGGGAACCGCATTCCGATCGAGTGGTGGCACTCAAATGTGTGCTGGCTTACCACGACGATTCCGATCACGTGGTCGCTCGGTTCCGGCGGGAAGCCGAGACGGCCGCGCGCCTCGAACATCCGAACATCGTGCCGATTTATCAGATAGGCGAAACGGCGGACGGGTTTCCCTACTTCACGATGAAGTACGCCGCCGCCGGCAGTTTGCTGCAGGCTCGCACTCCTCTGCTGCAGCATCCCCGCCAGAGCGCTGCCCTGATGGTGAAAGTGGCGCGTGCGGTTCACTACGCGCACGAACAAGGCGTTCTCCATCGCGACTTGAAACCTGGAAACATTCTCTTGGACAGCCACGGCGAACCGCTCGTGAGCGACTTCGGCCTCGCGAGGTGCGAAGCCGTCTCGAGTTATCTTACCCGGTCGCTGGCCAGCTTCGGCACGCCGGGTTACATCGCCCCGGAACAGGCGGACGGCCCCGCGGCAAACCTGACGCCAGCGGCGGACGTTTACAGTCTCGGCGCGATCCTCTTCGAGCTGCTTACCGGCCGGCTTCCCTTCGTCGGGGACAATGCCTTCGCCGTCATGAAGCAATCGGCGGAACAACCGGCGCCAAGATTGCGTAGCCTGAAGCCAAAGGCGGATCGCGACTTGGAAATCATCTGCGCTCGTTGTCTGGAGCGAAACCCGGGCGATCGATATCAGAGCGCTGCTGAAGTGGCGGACGACTTGCAAAATTGGCTCGATGATCTGCCGATCGTCGCCTCCCCTCCGGGACCGTCGCTGCGCGCCCGCCGTTGGATTCGCCGCAATCGCAAATTGGCGGCTTCGCTGGCGGCTTTGGCTTTGCTGGGTGCGGGCTCGCTGCTCTGGCAAGTCCGTGCGCACGAAATCCAGGCGACCATGAAGGAAAACTTCCTGGCCGCACGATCCGTTGTGGTGTTGCCCTTTCTCAATCTGGAAACGGTGCGTGGCGATCCCAGCAGAACTCAAGACTTCGTTAATTCCCTGACCGAGCAATTGAAAGACCTCGGCTCCGCCAGAGTGGTCGCGAGCGGAGCGCCGGGCTGGGGCAAACTGGAAGATATCCGGAAGACCGCGGGAGAGGTCAAAGGCCGCAGTGTCATGACCGGGACGGTGCGAAACGTCGACGGCCAATTGCGCATCTCACTTCGCTTGTTAGATCCCGCCAGCGGCCAAACTCTTTTAGCGACCGTTCTCGACCAGAGTGAGGCGATAAGCCGGACCTCCCAAAAAACGCAGCAATGGGCGCGCGACATCCACAAGATTCTGAACGCAGATAACTGGTCCGACGTGTTGAACGCAAGGATCGATCCGGCCCTGCGCAACGAGGAGGCGAACGAAGCGATGAAGTCGGGACGGGCGTGGGTCTCTCGCTACACAGTTTACGACCTGGACCAGGCGATCGCTCTATTCCACAAGGCCATCGCGATAGAGCCTGACTCTGCTCTGGCTCATTCCTATCTGGCCATGGCAGCGACCACGCGATTTCATTTCGTCGCGGATCCGGAATACCTGAAACTCGGTAACGCGGAGGCCCTCGCCGCCCTGGCCCTCGAGCCAAACTCCGTGGAGGCGCACCGCGCCCTCGCGGGCGTTTATTTTCAACAAGGCAAATATTCCGAAGCTTTGGAAGAGGCCCTGCGGACCGTGGAAATGGGGGGCGCCGAAGAAAGGATAACGATGTTCGTGGGAATGACTCTCGATACCCTGGGCCGGCCGGACCGTGCCCTAAGGTGGTTTCAGATTGCTTCCAAGCTGCAAGGGAAGCCTGGTGAGGTCGAATCATTCATCGGAGATAGCTGGGCCAGGCTGGGGAATGATGAGCAGGCTTTGCGCGCCTACGATCGCGCCATGGAACTGAACCCCGGTTCGTCCCAGGGGGCGCTCGGGAAATGCTACGTCTACCTGTTGCGGGGCGAATTTGAAGCCGCGCGTGAAATCTGTCTGACCCGTTTTCGTAATACTAGTGAGCTAGGCGAGCTCGGCCAAGTGGCAGCGCAGGTCGAGTTTTTCGCCCGGAATTACGCTGCGGCAGAGGAGCTATACACAAAACTCGCTACGGGCGATGTTCACGGCGGCGGTTCCTTTTATGGAACCATCACTTACCGGTCCGCCCTCGGTCGAATTAAACAAGCTCTGGGGTCTCAGGACACAGCTACTCCATTATTACAGCAGTCTTTCGAGACCGAGAGAGCTGCTTTCGATCGTCAGCCACGCAATTCCGAAATCGCCTATCGCCTTGCGGCCGCCGAAGCTTCGCTGAATCTGTCTGAAGCTGCCATGCAACATCTGCAGCAGGCCGCCGCCTTAGGCTGGATCGATTATCGCTCCCTCCAGAAAGATCCCCGCTTCGATTCCCTCCGTTCGACCCCAGAACTCACGACTTTTATCGATGGGTTAGCCGCCAGGGTCGCGGAGATGAGAAACAAAGCAAACGCGAGATAGCATGAAGCAAGAAACAAATATTAAAAATTGGGATAAGATGACTAACGACGAGAGACTCGACCGCTTAACTTCGGTGCTGACACGCGCCGGCTCGGATATCAAGTTCCGCGATCGCTGCCTCAGCTCCACTGAAGGAGCCAAAAAAGCCGTGAGCGAAGCGGGGGATATTGAGTTTCCTCCCGATTTCGAGGTTCAATTCCTCACGCCGGAACAACGGATGAAAAAGCTGGTGTTAGCAGTCCCTGACTTCATTCCAGCGGAGAACGGTAACGCCGAGGTGCGGAATGCCGAGGATTACCAGACCTGCAGCTACTACTATTGGAGGACCTAGGCTCTTTTTGCGGTAACGAGCCTTAGACTGGGTTGAGAGATTTCCGAATCGCTTCCGTAAGTTCGGAAGGAGCTGATCTTTCGTCGGCGGGCATGGTATGAGTTGTCCTCCGGACGAAGTAGGGAAGATCGAGCCGCATTAGGGCATTAATTTCCGATTCGGCTACGGCGCTTGTCGGAGCGCGGCCGTGGCAGGTGTTAGTAAGGAGCGCGTGCCGCGTCGCAGTCGAACGCAGGGGTCCGGGCTGGATCGAAGCCTGGAGGACCGCGCCATAACCTTCCGTGGCGCGGTAAATCCAGCGTCGCCGTTGCGACCGAATGCGGCGCGCGATGCGAAGGAACGCAGCCCGGCGGTCCGGTTTCCCCATGATGCAGTTCCACGCCCGCGAGAAGCCTGCGATAATCTCGTTCGTGTAAGTTGCGGCCAGCACTGGTTTGCCTGCGATCCGGGCCTGATGTTTTCCCGTCGCGCTCCTGCCCAGGACGCTGCTTCGCGACTGCAAGCTAGTGGGTCGCGAGTTAGGAAAGAAGCCCGTGCGATAAAGGACGTCCACCCCGCTCTGCGTCCTGGTGAGCGGTGAGACATGCCAGATCGCGTCGATATCCACCAGCACCGGGTTTTCGCCGGCGGCTATGACGTTCTCGCGGTGGCAATCGACTGCTTTCAAGAGGTAGGCCGCCGCAATCAGCGCGCCCATCCGTTCGTAAAACCGGCGCGCCGCTGCCTGGCTTTCGCATGAAGCCGCCTCCACGTGCTCCATCCAGTAGTAGCTCTTGCGGAGGAGCAAACGAACCAACTGGAGCCTGGGTTCGAAGCCATTTCGGTTCATCCATCCTAAGAGCGAGAACCACGTTGACTCACTCTTGCCTGACCGCGGTTTGTAGATAACGCGGCAACCTCCGTTGAATTCGAGAAGTGTAACCGAGCGTCCCCGATTGTGGGCATCAGACAAGCCCGGCCGCAGGTCAACAATGGTATCTTCGACTTGTTGACCGAAAAAGAAATCTCCCAGGGCGCGGTGATCCCGCCTCCAACGTTTCAAAACTTCTACCACGTGATCGCGCCATTGCTGGATCGTAAGGCACCACAGGCGCGCCAGCACCGGGAACTTCTGGAACAGCAAAAAAAGACGATCGCCCGGCCTGTCCCGTAAGAACATCCGCTCGGTCACGGCCGCGTTCGAAGTAGCAAGGCCGAGAGCGCTCGTGGCTAGCTCGAAACTTTTCCACTCCAGGTCAAGGCAGGGGCGGGTGATCCTCTCCAGAGTCCTTCGGAGATGCCGTCGCAGACTGGCCCTCGCCTTTGCCGATGTCTGACCGATGAGATTGCTTTCGGCTGCGCGTTCCAGCTCGCGCCAACCGTAATCGACTCCGGCGGCACAAAGCCTCGCGAGTGGGGTGCCACGGCTGGCGCTGAATTCATAAGCCCCCAAGGCCTCTAACATCCTGCGGAGTTCCCGACTCGGAACCAAGCTCGTCGGCGAATCGTTCTCGTCCGGGATCATGATCCTTTGAATCTCCGCGGCGGTAAGACTCATTGCCGTCGGCTCCGTCCCTCGTCCGGCAATTCAGACCGGTTGGGCAGGAAGATGAAAGCGCCGCCAATGCGCTTCACACTCGGGCAGAAGTTTATCGTCGCCCACGAGTCGAACAATTCCGATCAGGGAATTGACCTGCCCCTGGGAGCCGCTCGGGAAACGCCATGACGGCAGCTCCCATTGTGGGCCCACCCCAGACAGGTAACTATCGGGATCGGCCTCAAGCGCGCTTTGCACGACCTCGGAGATAATGTGGCTGCCCACGGGCCCGAGGGTAATTCCTTCTCCCTTTAGTTCTGCTTCTTTTAGGATGTAGTAGAAGAGCGGTGTGTTTTGCTCGAGACCGTTCCTGGCTAAGACGCTGCCGGACTGGTTGCAGGTGTCGCTGATTAACTGTGAACTGCTTAGCCGATCATGCGTCCTGATCTTTCCCTGCGCGGCCAATGCGTCGGCCGCTTCCTGTCCAGAAGGCAATTGCGCGCGGGCCCCGCGGACCAGGGTTCTGACCGGAAGATTCGAGGGATCAATCGACTCGAGTTTGTTCGCGAGGCGGATTGTGCCCGGAGATAGTCCATGCATGGCAAAGCTCACTGAGGTATCGATAAAGGCGCTGGAAGCTTGCGGGCCCGAGGTCGGTAACCCATCAAAGAAAGTGCCCCATTCCACGAGATGATCGTCGGGGATTGGCTCGGCTTTTTGACCTAACACCATTAACTCTTCAATCAAAAGCCGCTTTGTCCTGCAATTCAGCCGGTAAGCATTCCGGACCATGCTATGGCCAAAGCGAAACGCCGCCAGCGAGAACTCGATCGGAATGGAAAACTCCGACCCAGGTCTGCGCGCGGTCCGGTGCGCTTGAACATGCCACACATCGTTATGCAGCACTCGCGGCAGAAAATCGTGGCGAATGATCCATTGGTAATGCCAGCAGACGAGCCGGCGCGCTTGCTCAAACAAGGTGCCCGCGCCTAACGAATCAGCCACCCTTTCCATCGCCGGGTTGGTTTGGAGCTGGCGAATGGCTTCATTGTGAAACTTCAAAAATAAAACGTGCAACTGACGCAACAGGAGGTTGTCGACGTTCCGCGTATCTTCCATATCGCCGATCAGGATGCGCCCATGTCCCACCGGTAGGTCACGGCGAAAACCGCCCGGCGTTGTTGCGCCGACCTTAAATGTTTCCGCGCCTTCTTCGCCTTCATACAAGTAAGGCGATCCGGCCGGCCCGGCGCCGTAAACGTGATCGAGATCGAAAGCGGCCGTGCGAAAGTTCGGGGTTTTTTCGGGCTCGGCGTACGGGCCAGCCAGGGGCGTAACGTCATGCGTCAAATCATGACCAAGGAATTGGCCGAAGTAGGTGTAACCAATGCGCGGGGTGAGCGCGCCTTCACGCTCCACGTCGTAACGCATCGCGCTGCCTAACTCGATAAGCTTCGCTTCTTCGTCCGCGGTTATCGGGTGGGCGGGCTTCGCAAAGAGTCGGGCATAATGCCCTTTCGGCTCCGCCCGCGTCGTCCGCGCGTGGCTGCAGGTTGCTCCGTGCGCGTGGGAAGAAGATTGGTCCGGAGTTGTGTGGGTGGCGTTCACAAGGAGGCAGTGCCTCCGATCATGTCGAACCAGGTTCAAATTGGAAGGAAAAGCGGCGGCCGCCGCGGGGAAGGGGCGCCTAACTTAAGGCGCGGGAGCGACAAGCTTTTGGGAGCCGCTCGCTTTCTTCGTCGCGATCCAACGGCTCACGTTCTGTTCCAGGACATCCAGGGGCACGGCCCCGGAAAGCAGGACCGCGTCGTGAAATTCGCGCACATCAAAACCTTCCCCGATCTCGCGCCGGGCGCGCTCGCGTAGCTCCTTGATTTTCAGCTCGCCGATTTTGTAGGCGAGGGCCTGGCCGGGCATGGAGATGTAACGATCGATTTCGTTGACGATATCGTTCTCGGCCTTGGGCGCGTTTTCCATGAAGAAATCGATGGCGCGCTGGCGATCCCATTTCATCTGGTGCATGCCGGTATCCACCACCAGCCGGACCGCGCGCCACATCTCATAGGTAAGCTGACCGAATTTCGCGTAGGGATCGTCGTAGAGGCCCATGTCCTGCCCGAGTGATTCCGCGTAAAGACCCCAGCCTTCGGAAAAGGCGGTGTAGCCGCCGTAGCGGCGGAACTTCGGGATGTCTCCCAGTTCCTGCGCGAGCGCGATTTGCAGGTGGTGGC
>JBEEHI010000287.1:0-21522 GCA_041167305.1 Verrucomicrobiota bacterium | reverse complement strand
GCGCGATCCCCTTGCTCTCGAGAAAGGTCGACATCGGCGGATAAACGCTCTCATCCGAGCCGGTGACGATGAAGCCGCGCTCGCGCAAAGCCGCCGCCACCGAGCCCATGGCGGTCCCGCAGATCCCGATGAAATGAAATTTCCGCGCGCCCCCGATCATTGCGAAATCCTTTACGCCGCCCGCGCGAGTTTGGCTAGCCAGCTTCTCTTCTTCCTCGTAATCGTGCTCCTGCTCGTGATCGCAATTGTAGGGCGTTTCTGTGAAACGCCATCCCCCCCGGCGTCTGACACAGACGCCCTACAATGCCCCCAATTCGAGCAGGAGAACGATTACCATTGGCAATGCGGGCGGGCTGGAAAAGATTAGCGCGAAACCGTGGAGAAAATGAACAAACCGAAAATCGTCGCGATCATGCCGGCCTACAACGCCAGCAGGACCCTCGAGCAAACCTTTCGCGAGATTCCGCCGGACAGCGTCTCCGAGTGCATCGTGGTGGATGATTTCTCGGCCGACTCCACGGTGGAGGTGGCGCGCAAGCTCGGACTCCGGGTTTTTCTTCACAGCGAAAACCAGGGATACGGCGGCAACCAAAAAACGTGTTACGTGGAAGCGCTCAAGACCGGCGCCGATATCGTCGTCATGCTGCATCCCGATTACCAATATGATCCCAAAAAAATCCCGGATCTCGTCCGCCCGATCGTGGAAGATCGCGCCGACCTTGTCCTGGGCTCGCGGATGGCTTACGCGATTGCCGGCGGCATGCCTTTCTACAAGCGCCTTTCCAATCGGTTCCTTACCTGGTGCGAGAACAAGGTCTTTGGCCTCCAGCTCTCGGAGTACCACACCGGCTTTCGCGCCTTCCGCCGAAGTCTGTTGGAAACCACGCCCTTTCTCCTTAACTCGAACGATTTCATCTTCGACCAGGAAATCGTGGCCCAAGCCGTTTGGTTTGGCGCCCGCCTCGAGGAAATCTCCGTGCCTCATCGCTACTTTCCGGAGGCCAGCACAATCGGTCTCGGCCGGTCGATTCGTTACGGCCTCGGGGTGCTGGGACTCCTGGCCACCTTTCTTTTGAACCGCCAAGGCCTGATAACGTCACGGAAGTTTCGCCCTTTGCATCACGCTTACTCTGAAGTCGCGGCGCCCGCCTCAACGCCCGGCACCGTTTCCTAAAACCCGGTCATGCTCGCGCTCCTCTATCTCGCCCTTGCCATTTACCTCGGCGACCTGCTTTCCCGCCGGTTCTTTCGATTTATTACCGTCGCCCAGCGGTGTGCCACCGCGGTCCTTGTAGGGTTGCTTCTTAGCACGTGGTTTACCTACGTCGCATCCTGGGTTTTTCGGCGCACCCACCTTCCTCTTCTGTGGGGGGACCTTTGCTTCTTTGCCGTCGCTCTCGTTTCGATCTGGCTCCTGCGCCGCCGGGACCGCGATGGGAAATTTATCCGGCCACGGACGCCGGGGTCCGCCTTGTGGGATTGGATAACTATCCTGGCCTTTCTTGCTTTCGCCTGCTGGATGATGTTCGCCACCCTCGACTACAAGGACGGCATGTTGTTGATCGGCAACAACGAATGGAGCGACTTCGGGCCTAACACTGCCATTATCCAAAGCTTCGCCGTCGGCCATAACTTCCCGACGCACTACCCGCACTTCTCGGGCGAGACCATTCGCTACCACTTCCTGTTTTACTTCCAGGCGGGGAACCTGGTTTTTCTCGGCCTTAGCCTGCCTTGGAGCCTTAACCTCCTAAGCATCATTACCCTCGTCTCGATGCTGGCGTTATTGATGGCGCTAGGTCAGTCCCTTTTCGGTTCCCGCGTCGTGGGTCGCATCGGCGCCGCGCTCTTCTTCTTCCACGGCACGCTGAGCTTTGTCGCCTTCCTTCGCGCCCAACCTTCCATCTCCGCCGCGTTTCAAACGATCCGGACGCTTAAGGATTTTCTCCCTTCTGGTTATCCTTACCGGGGCGAGTTATGGGGCATCTGGACGCAGGTTGTCTATTTGAACCAGCGTCACTTTGCCAGCGCCGTCGGGATTCTCCTCATTGTCCTGCTTTTCCTGATCGATCGCTACCGGCAGCATGCGGCCGCGAAAGCCGCCGCCAAGGCCGCCGCTCCGCCGGCACCCATCCCCGCCCCGCTTCCGGAACCTGTGGCGGAAGCGTTGAGCACCGAGGCATCCCTTGTTCCGGTGGAGGGGGACATGGTAACGCCGTCGCCGGAAGTTCCATTGCCACCAGAGCCCCTGCCAACAGTCCCTTTATCCACGCGACTGAAAGGGTTGATCGGCAGAGTGGTTATCTTTGACCAAAGCTTTCTCTTCGCGGGCTGTCTCCTGGGATTGCTGCCATTCTGGAACGCCCTCGTTTTCACTGCCTGTTTTGCAATCCTGGCCGGTCTTTTCCTTTTGTTCCCTTGTCGTCGACAAATGGTCGCGCTGGCACTTACCACCGCGCTGGTAGCTCTCCCCCAGCTCATCGTTCTGCGCTCAGGTGGAGTCCCGGCTCCTACTCATTCCTTCATTCACTGGGGTTACATCATTGAGCAACCCACGCTTGGTAAGGTCATTGGTTACATTGGTTTCTCCTTCGGTCTCAAACTCGCCTTGATCGCAACCGGTTTGGCGTTCGCGACCTGGTTCCAACGCCGCTTATTCCTGACATTTTGTACTCTGTTCGCGATGACCTTTTGTCTCGAGCTAAGTATCGAGATCCTGGCGAACCACAAATATCTCAACATCTGGCTCATCCTGGGCAACCTTTTTGCGGCTTACGGTATCTGGCGCCTCTGGCGGCTTCGCCCCGCCTGGCTCCGTTTGGCATCGTGGCCGGCTCTGCTTCTAATTACCGCCGGAATAGTCGTGGGCGGCGCCATCGACCTCTTTCCGATCCACAACAGTTACTGGATCCAGATCAAGTATGGCGGCGATCCCCTGATCAAGTGGCTCCGGGAAAATACCAGGCCGCACGATGTATTTCTCAGTGATCGGCTTGTTAACCATCAGATTCTCCTGGCGGGTCGGCGCATATTCTATGGGTGGCCTTCCTTCTCCTGGAGCGCCGGCTACGATACCAGCCGGCGGGATGACGAGTATCGCCGGCTATTCGAAAGCACGGACCCCTATGCGGTTTTTCGGCTCCTGCAAAAGCACCACATCTCTTACGTGGCCTACGATGAAGGAGTTCGCCATGGCGAATTCATCAAACGCCCGAACGAAGAGCTGTATTCATTGAACTGCCAAAAGGTCTGGGAGGATAAAGCGAATGCCGGGCTGATCATCTACAAGGTTCCGTCTCCGCCGCCGAAGGAATTGAAGCGGCCCGATCTGGCGCGCCTCCAGGCAATCCTGTTGCAGGCTCCCCCCGTCACCATGTTTCAGGGCGGCAAAGGCGCGGGCCGGGGCCAGTTCGACTTTTCACGGGGGGTCACCGCGGACCATTCCGGGAATATTCTCGTCGCCGACACAAACAACGGCCGCATCCAGAAATTTTCCCCGGCCGGAGTTTACCTCAACCTGATTGGTTCTCCTGGGTCCAATGCCGGCGAGCTGAGGGAACCGAACGGACTCGCGGTAGATAGCAAGGGTAACGTTTACGTCGCCGACACGGGGAACCACCGCGTGCAAAAGCTCAGCGCCGACGGACGATTCATCGCGGAATGGCGCGGTCCCGCTCCCGGCTTTTACGGGCCACGCGATATCTGGATTACGCCCGACGATTTCGTTTACGTGGTCGATCAAGGACGGTCGCGGATCGTTAAACTCGATACGAACGGCGCGGTTCTCGCCACGTGGGGATCGCAAGGTCCGGACGATGGCCAGTTCGACGAACCGACGGCAGTAGCCGTTGATGCCAAGCGGGAGCGCGTCTATGTCGCGGATCCGCGCCACGGGCGCATTCAGGTATTCGATACCAGCGGAAAGTTTGTCTCCAAGTGGACGGTGAAGGAGTGGCAAGCCAGCGGATGGTCCTTTCAAGACCTATGGTTCGATCCCCAAACCGACAAGCTCTACGCGATAAGTCCGACTACCGACGAAATTCTGGTGTTCGACTTGATGGGCACGCGGCTGGCCGCATTGAAACCGAAACCGCCTTCTAAGCTGGAAGGCCCCTCCGCCCTGACCTTGCTGAACGGGAAGCTTTATGTGGTCTGCGCTTTTGCCGATCGCATAACGACGGTTGAGGTGCCGGCCCAATAAGGGTTACACCCCGTCCCGATCGTTTTCAGTGGATTCGCTTACCAGGTAACGAGGACGACCTTTTACCTCCCGATAGATGCGCGCGATGTATTCGCCGATAACGCCCAGACTTATCATCAGCAAGCTGCCGATGATAAGCTCAAGCAGGATGACCGTGGCAAACCCACTTACTGCCTGCCCGGCTAACTTCGAATAAACGGTTTGAACGCCGAGGATAACGGAAAACACAAGGAATATTCCGCCGGCAAACGTTACTAGCTGGAGGGGAAGCGAAGAGAACGCCGTTATTCCCGTTATGGCGAGCCGTAACCGTTTCAGGTAGGACCAAGTGGAGTGGCCTTGCGTCCGTTGCGCTACCTCGAACGGAATTTGCACCGTGGTGAAACCCATCCACGCCGTCATGCCGCGGAAGAAGACATTGCGTTCTCCCATTCGCAGCCAGGCATCCACGGTTTTCCGGCTCATAAGCTTGAAATCCGAAGCGCCCCTCAGATCGAAACCGGAGAACTTATCCAGGATAGCATAGAACAGAAGCGCGCCTGCCTTGCTCGAGAGAGATTCCTCGCCGCGACTTCGTTTAACGGCCTGAACGATATCGGCGCCGGTGGCTCGCCACATTCGAATCATCTCCGGCAAGAGCGACGCCGGGTGCTGGCCGTCGCCGTCCATCACTACAACAGCGGCGCCACGAGCCTTCTCGAGCCCCGCGCAAAGGGCCGATTCTTTTCCAAAATTACGGCTCAGACGGAAGCCACGCACGGTCGCTGAGGTTTTAGCTTCCTGGGCAATAATCGGCCAGGTGTTATCGGATGATCCGTCGTCCACCAGGACCACCTCGTAGGAAACACCGACCTGATCGAGCACGTGGCGAATGGCAGCAAGGAACGGAGACAACGCCTCGGATTCCTGAAACACAGGTATGACGATGGAGATAAGGCCGCTGGTTAAATCAGTCATTGGACTCGTCCATAAGCAGCGACGGTAGTAGCGGGGACCCAAAGGTTAATTCGAGCGAGAGCATTCGGAAGCGACAAACCGAACTTGGCAGCAATCAAGCCCAAAGGAAAGGCATGCGGGTAAGGGAGCCTGCGGACATCGGCCAAACCCGCTCCGGTCATGAGCCTTTGGAGCGAATCGAAATCGAAGTAAACCACGTGTTCAGGACTTTTGAAGGAAGGCCACCGCCGGCCCATCACTTGCCGAAGCGCCCCTCCAATGTCCGGCGTGGCCAGAACAACATAACCTCCGGGTTTAATGGAGCGTACGAGTTGGTCGACGAAGCCGACTGGTTCGTAAATATGTTCGATCACTTGAATGGCGACCGCGCAGTCAAACAATGCGTCCCCAGGAAGTTGCTCAATGCCTCCTACGAAGATCTCCGCACCGGTTTCGCGGGCGCGGACGGCGCCATTCTCCGAATATTCGGTCCCGGCGCGCCGCTGAAAATACGGCCGGGCTTCATCCAGCAGAAACCCGTAGCCACAACCTACTTCCAAAAGATCGCCCCCCGTCAGACGGCGTCGTTCGAGATTGCGCAAAAGGCATTTAAAGGTCGCGCGCAAAGCAGGCTCCTGGTCCGAATAGCTGGTGTCCGCATACCCTGATTTACCACCCTGATAGTAGGATGGAGCGCGATAAACCAACTGCATCGCTTCCTCTGTCAACCTTGGATAAAGATAATGCGCCCCGCACTTCTGGCAGCGGACGACATTGTAACCTTCTGGGAACCGATAAGGGAACTCTCGCTGTTCACTCTGGCAAAGCGGACAAGCTGGATGCTCCCGCTGCGATTCAAAGGCGCCGGCGGACGTTTCGGTCATCAGAGCGGGCGGTTTCCTACTCACTTCTTCTTAAATACCTCGACCGCATTCCAGGCGGCATCCGGCGGTTGTTTCTCATATTCGAGCGCGCGCTCAAGATACATCTTCGCCAGGGCGTCGTCCGGATAGAACTCGAGGAACTGCGAAAAGAGAATCTTCGCCTGGGTGAAATCGCGTTCGCGAAATTTTCGGAAGCCAGCTTCGTAGGTTTCGAGTTGCCGTAGAAATTCGGTTTGCGTTTCTTTCGCGCTGATCAGGGTAAAAACCTCTACCGGCTGTGTCTTGCCTTTCACCTGCACAAGGGCAACGCTTCGCAGATTAAATCGATCGCGAATTAGTTCCGCCGCTCGCTCGCCCACCAGGATATCAACCGAATACGTTCGGGTTAGCGCTTCGAGCCGCGAGGCGAGATTGACTGCGTCGCCTATCACAGTTGGATCGGCTTTCTCCTGCGACCCGATGTTGCCGACCAAGACCTCTCCGTGATTTATGCCAATGCCGAATTGAAAGGGCGCGATGCCCTTCTCCTTCCATTGCTGATTAAGTTGTAAGAGCTCATGTCGCATGGTGACGGCCGCGCGGGCACAGGCCTTGGCGTCTTCCGCGACGCCGGCGCTCGTCACATTGCCCCAAACCGCCATCACCGCGTCGCCGATAAATTTGTCCAGCGTCCCGTTGTTGTCGAAAACCGCGGCCGTCATACGACTGAGATATTCGTTGAGCTGGGCCACGAGTTTCTCCGGATCCGCCTTTTCGGTCAGGGTGGTGAACCCGACGATGTCCGAGAACAGGATCGTCGCCGGCAATCGAACTCCGCGCAGGCTGCTGTAAAAGCTGTCTGGATTATCGAGGATTTCTTTAACGAGATTTTTGGAGACGTAGCGTTCTAGCGTTCGGCGCGTCCGCAATTTCTCGAGACGTTCCAGGGTAAAGTCATACCCGAGCGAGAAGAGCCCACCGAGATTGAACGCCCCGAGCACGGGAAGCGTGAGAAGAAAGAGGTTGTGCGCATTGTAAAGCCCCACCACGAGCGCGAGGTAACCCGCGCTGAGCCCGATCAGGAGAAGAAGCGCGACCAGCGTCTGCCGAACAAAAGTGACAACGAGCCAAGCGCCGAGTCCCGCTCCGAGCAAAAGCAGCAAGTTCACCAAGGGCGAAGTTTCGCGGAGAAACTCGCCATCGAGCGCGGCCGCAACTGCGTGAAAATGAATCAACGGCCCCGACGTCGCGCCGCCGATCGGCGTCGGATGAACGTCGTGCTCGATGGCTGACGCGGCGCCGATGAGCACGATCTTGTCCTTGAAGAAATTGCCGTTGCCGTAGTTATGCTCCCAGTAGGCTGGGACAAAGATCTCGTAGAGCGAATGCGGTTGATACGCGTCACTCGGTCCGAATCGGATCATCCCGGACTGACCCGCGGGCGGGATGCGATTACTCAACCCGAGTTTTCGAAGCGACCGCCCGTCGAGAGATTCGTAGACCGTCTCCCACGATTGCGCTTTGCCGGGATCGTCGCCTTGCGTCAGGCGCTGGATCTGCAGATCCGTCATCGAATAATTAATCCGGCGAACGATTGTGTCCGAGTCAGGGAAGATGCTCACGTAGCCAACTCGATCGTCCACGAGCCCGTCGGGAATCAGCGCCTTGTTTGGTGGGACGACGAGAACCTGGGTGAAGTCGTTCGTGGAACTGACGTTCGTTTCGATATCGGCGCCGATCACAACCCGGTCCCGATGCCGATCCAGGGCCGCCCGAAATTCTTCCGTGCCGTCGCGATCTGGACCAAATGCCAGATCGAAGATGATCAAACGAGCACCGGCATCGCAGAGCCGGTCCACCAATCCCGCATAAACTGCTCGCGACCACGGATAGCCTTCCTTGATCTTTTGCAAACTGGGCGAACTCGCTATTTCTTCCGGGCTCACCTGGTCCAATTGCTTGGACGCTTCGTCGATCCCGAGAAAGACGAATTCGTTATGGACCTTCGTCCGGCGCGCCTTTCGTTCGAGAGCATCGCGGAAACTGATTTCGTTCGCCCAAATGCTATTCGCGAATATTACATGCCCAAACGTGCCCGCCGCGATGATCGCGCCGGTGCACAGCGCGCAAATTAGCGCCAGCGCTACGCGCCGATGACGTCCAAGCCAATGCATACGCTTTGGATTTTAGGAGCCCGATTGCGCTCGGCCAATCCAATTCTGTTCCTGGACCCAATCGTAATCGTGCTCGTGCTCCCGCTCGTGATCGATTGTCCGGAATTTTAGGGCGTCTGTGTCAGACGCCGGAGGACGGACGGCGTTTCACAGAAACGCCCTACAACTTCGATCACGAGCACGATTACGAGAAAGCAGTTGTGATTTGGGAGCGCCTCGCTACTTTTCCGGCCCGCGAACGCCGATGCGTTTGCCAATCTGCTCACCTGGCCCGCTAATGCGGACCTAATCAGCGAATGAGGTCGCGCAGATCATTAACCGAAAAAACAATTCGCTGAAAGAAGGAGTCCGCTTCGGCGGGCTAAAACAAAATGCCAAGAGCAACTAATGCTCCCGCCAGCCGGGAGCGACGCAAACGCGTCCTCGACCAGGCCAAGGGTTACCGCGGCCGCCGTTCGAAACTTTTCCGGTACGCGAAGGACGCGACCATGAAGGCCAAGTACTGGGCGTATCGCGATCGCAAAACGCGCAAACGCACGTTCCGTTATCTCTGGATCCAGCGGCTCAATGCCGCCGTCCGCTCCCAGGGTCTCACTTACAGCCGCTTCGCCGAAGGCTTGAAGGCTGCGAACATCGGGCTCGATCGCAAGATCCTTTCCGATCTCGCGATCACCGACGAAGTCGCGTTCAAGGGAATCGTCGAGCAGGTCAAGACCGCGCTCGGGGAAAAAGCGAAAGCGAAGAAAGCGGCGTGATTCTTGTAGGGCGTTTCTGTGAAACGCCTTTCTCCCGTGGCGGCTGACACAGCCGCCCAACAATTCGACGTTGGACGTTGAGCGTTGGACGTTGGACGTTCGGTTTTATGCCACACGAGCTGGAACAACTGCGTGACTCCGCGCTGACCGAGGTCGCGGCGGCAACCGACGAGCAATCGATCGAGACCGTCCGCGTCCGTTATCTCGGCCGCGCCGGCAGCATTTCCGCGTGGGCCGAGCGGATGAAGTCGCTCAGCAAAGACGAAAAGCCGGTCGTCGGCAAACTGCTGAATGAAGCGCGGACCCGCGTCACGGGCGCGATCGCGGAGAGCGTCGAGCATCTTCGCGCGGCGAAGGAAGCGCGGGAGCTGGCGAACATCGACATCTCTCTTCCCGGCACCGCCGCCGAGATCGGCACGCTCCATCCCCTCACCCAGATGCTCGATCGAGGCATCAGCATTTTCCGGCGAATGGGATTCGCTCTCGCCGAGGGCCCAGACGTTGAGACCGAATGGCATTGCTTCGATGCCCTCAACACCGCGCCCGATCATCCCGCGCGGAACGAACAGGACACTTTTTATTTACCCGACGGCCGCCTCCTCCGCACCCACACATCCACCGTCCAGATTCGCACGATGGAAAAAGCGCCGCCGCCGATCCGTGTAATCGCGCCAGGCGCTGCCTATCGGCGCGATGAAGTGGACGCCACCCATAGCGCGCAGTTCCACCAGATTGAAGGCCTCTACGTCGACGAGAAGGTGAGCATCGGGGATCTCAAGGGCACCTTGGAGTTTTTCCTGCACGAGCTTTTCGGCGCGGACACGCAGATTCGTTTTCGCCCGCATTATTTTCCGTTCACGGAACCGAGTTTCGAGATCGACGTGAAATCGAAGGCGCTTAAGGGCGGCGAAAAATGGCTGGAAATGTGCGGTTGCGGGATGGTGCATCCGGCCGTGTTCGAGCAGGTGAATTCCGCGCGTGGAGATGACGCCTACGATCCCAAGAAATGGAGCGGGTTCGCCTTCGGTTTGGGAATGGACCGTCTCGCGATGATTTTGTTCGGCATTCCCGACCTGCGCTATTTCGCGGCGAACGACCTCCGGTTCCTCAAGCAATTCGCCTCATGAAATTCTCCGTTAATTGGCTGGGGGAATTTGTGGAGCTGCCGAAGAGCATCGATGAACTGGCGGAGTTGCTCACTCTCGCCGGGACTGAAATCGAGAGCATCGAAAAGCGCGGCGCGAATTTCGACAACGTAGTCGTCGCGCAGATCAAAGCGTCGGCCCAGCATCCGAACGCGGACCGCCTGAGCGTCTGCCAGGTCGATGACGGAAGCGGACAACCACGCCAGATCGTTTGCGGCGCGAAGAACTACAAGGTGGGCGACAAGGTTCCGCTCGCTCTGCCCGGCGCGGTGCTGGTGGGCGACCTGAAGATTAAGCCGAGCAAACTGCGCGGCATCGAATCGCAGGGAATGCTTTGCAGCCCGAGCGAGCTTGGCCTTTCGGCCGACAGCGATGGCCTCCTGATCCTTTCGCCCGAAGCGAAGATCGGGGAGCCGATCGCGTCGCTCTTTCCAGAAGACACCATCCTCGATGTCGAGATCACTCCGAACCGGGGCGACCTGCTGAGCCATTTCGGTTTGGCGCGCGAGATTTCTGCCCTTGTAGCCGCCCCGCTGCGTCGGGGCGTCGACGAGGCGCGGCGACACAGCGCCGCGGCTACAGTCGCGAAAGGCATTCAAATCTCGGCGCCGAACGAGTGCCCGTTTTATTCCGCGCGGCGAATCGAGAACATCAAGGTGGGCCCGAGTCCGGATTGGCTGCGAGCAAGATTGGAATCGGTCGGTCTGCGTTCCATCAACAACATCGTGGACATCACAAATTTCGTGATGCTCGAGCTTGGCCAGCCGCTCCATGCGTTCGACGCGGATAAGTTGAACGGCGCGATCAATGTTCGGCTCGCGAAGGCCGACGAACAATTCCTCGCGCTCGATGGGAAGAGTTACTCGTTAGGCGAACAGGATCTCGTCATCGCGGATGACTCTCGCGCAGTCGGAATTGCCGGCGTCATGGGCGGCGAAGACACCGGCGTTACGGAATCGACGAAAACGTTGCTGCTGGAAAGCGCGTTCTTCGACCCGGCCAGTATTCGCCGAACGGCGCGGCGCCTCAGCCTGCCGAGCGACGCGAGCTATCGCTTTGAACGGCGCGTCGATCCCGGGATGGTCCTGGCCGCATCCAACCGCGCCGCTGAACTGATGCGCGAAATCGCCGGCGCAAATCCCGCGGCGGAGATAGCGACGGCCGGTGAACTGCCAGGATCACGACCGGATGTTTCTTTGCGCTACGAGCATTGCAACGAACTCATTGGCGTCCCGGTGCCACCGGAACGCGTGGGAAAAATCCTGCAAAGCTTTGGCCTGGAGAAAGCGAACGGCAACGGCTCGGAAAGCTCATGGCGCATTCCGAGTCATCGTTTCGATCTGCAACGCGACGTCGATTTAATCGAGGAAGTCGTGCGGGTCTTTGGAATCGAGAAGGTCCCGGGGCGGGATCGCAGCCGGTCCACACCGGAATCCGAGGCAGATCGGGGCTATGATTTTGAATCCCGACTGCGCATGCGTCTGGCGGGGCGTGGACTTACGGAGGTGCGAACGTCGAAATTGATTTCGCGCAAGGCGACTGAGTTCGAAAGCGCGATCGAATTGCGTAATCCGCTCAATGAAGACCACGTCGCGCTCCGGCGAAGTTTCTATCCCTCCTTCCTGGATGTTTTGGCGCGCAATGTCTTGGGCGGCGCGCAGCGCGTCGCCATCTTTGAGGTGGGCCGGGTGTTCATCCCTCCCGAGGGAAGAGAAGAACGTCATCTTGGAATTCTCTTGTGGGGAAATTCCGCGCCATCCGCACACTGGCGCTCGGACAACCGCATCCTCGATTACTTCGACCTGAAAGGCGAGATCGAGTCGGTCATCCCATTTGCGTCTTTCAAACGGGTTGAGCGACCCGATCTAACCCTGGCAGTCGAAATCTGGCGAAACGAAGAGCGGATTGGTTTTGCCGGCCAGGTCGTTTCCGAACGAACGAAGTCGCTTGGCGCGACGCACCCGGTCCTGTTTGCCGAGCTCAATATTGATTCGGTCGCACACTTGGGAAGCGGCCAAACATTTCGCGAGATCGACAAGTTTCCCGCCGTCACCCGCGACATCGCGATGATCGTGCCGGAAAATTTGAGTCACGAAAAAGTTTTAGCGACGATCACCGGCGCGAACGAACCGCTGCTGGCGAGCATTGAGTTGTTCGATGTTTTCAGCGGTGGTGAAGGAAAAAATTTCGGCGCGGAAAAAAAGTCATTGGCATATGCGTTGACATACCGCGACAAAACTCGCACACTGACGAACGACGAAATCACCGTGGTCCACGCGAAGATTCGCGAGCGGTTGCAGCGGGAATTGGGTGTGGAACTCCGGGAGTAGTTCTTTGATAGCGGCCGGGAGTTTTCCATTGAGGGTTGGGATGGAAACCAGAGTTTTCCGCTCAACTCTCAACCGAGAACTTTCGACCAATTTACCCTGCGGTGTTCGAGATTACAGGTGTGATTCCCGAACCGATATTTCATTGACCAGGAGGCTTGGCTGCATTGGGAACATGACATGCCTTAATTGGAAGTCAGACGACCATGCGGCGGTTATCCGCCCGTTACCGAAAGGGAACGGGATATCCACCTTAACGGCATTTGCGGGGTAATAATTTAAAAGCCCGGGCTGCGAAAGCAGTTCGGGCTTTTTCTCGTGCTCGTGCTCTTGATCATGATCCTGATCTTTTTCTGGATGCTTTGTTGCCACCTCAGGATCAGGAGCACGATCAGGATCAGGAGCAGGAATTGAAGATTGACCCACTCCATCCTTTCATTTTCCCTGAGCCAACACTCTTCGAGGAGAAATCCATGAAAATTTGCAGCCGATCACTTCTCACTCTCGTCATTGCCGTCGCGCTCATCTGCCCGATCATCGCCCACGCCAAAACTCCGAAACCATCAGCCCCCGACCTGGTGATCGAGAAAACGACCCAGACCTCGTCCACGTTTTGGATCGTCAAAGTCAGGAACACCGGCAACGGCGATTCTGCTGCCACAACCTTGAAAATGGTGGCGACCCCCGGCGGCTCTTATTCCTGCCCGGTCGCAGCCATCAAAGCAGGCGGCGCCGCCGATGTGCCGTGCCGGATGCCGTTCAAGGCAAAGGCTGACATGCGCTGCGAATTCACCGTGAATCCCGACAAATCGATCGCGGAAGCCAGCTACGCGAATAATCGCACCGTCAGCTCCACGAATCCGAAGTTCAATTAGCTGCGCTCGGAAGATGATTTGAAAATTCGGCGGTAAGCGGGACACTGCGCGAGCATGCGCGCAATTCTCGCTCTCGAAGACGGCCGGATTTTCGAGGGCGAATCATTTGGCGCCACCGGCACGCGCGTCGGCGAAGTTTGTTTTAACACTTCGATGACCGGTTACCAGGAGGTGCTGACCGATCCGTCGTATCGCGGTCAGATCGTTGCGATGACGTATCCGCTCATCGGCAATTACGGGACGAACGCGCTCGACCAGGAAAGCCGCGAACCGCACGTGCGCGGCTTTGTCATCGAAGAGCTGAGCGAAATCCCGAGCAACTGGCGTTCGGAATCGTCGCTCGAAGATTACCTGGCGCACTGGAACATTCCCGGCGTCCAAGGCATCGACACGCGCGCGCTGACGCGCCATCTCCGCGAGCTCGGCGCCATGAAAGCGTGCCTGACGACGGAAGCGCTTTCGGAAAAGGAAGCGATCGCGCAGGCGAACGAAGGCGAAGGCGTGACCGGAATGGATTACGTGCGCGAAGTCACGACCAATGCGCCTTACCAGTGGGATCCCGACGATCAGCTGAGCGCGAACTGGTCGGTCGCGAGCGGGACCGCGGAGGAAGTGATCCGCGAGGCGCTGCCGCCGGTGCGGTATCGTGTGGTCGCCTACGATTACGGGATCAAGGAAAACATTTTGCGGCGCCTGCGCCAGAACGGTTTCGCCGTGACCGTCGTGCCGGCAACGACCAGTGCCGCTGAAGTGCTCGCGCTGAATCCAGACGGCGTCTTTCTCTCGAACGGTCCCGGCGATCCCTCGGCAGTGCCGTATGCGCACGAATCGCTCCGGGGTTTGCTCGGCAAGAAACCGATCTTCGGAATTTGTCTCGGGCACCAGATTCTCGGGTTCGCGACGGGCGGGAAAACTTTCAAATTGAAATTCGGTCACCGGGGCGGCAACCAGCCGGTGAAAGATTTGCGGACGGGGAAAGTCGCGATCACGTCGCAGAACCACGGGTTCGCCGTGGATGCGGATTCGTTGCCGAAGGAGATGGAAGTCACGCACATCAACCTGAATGACGGGACGGTGGAAGGAATGCGTCATCGGGAGCTGCCGGTCTTCAGCGTGCAATATCATCCCGAGGCCGCGCCCGGCCCGCACGACGCGAGTTATTTCTTCTCGCAGTTCGCGGAGCTGATCGAGACGAGTCGTTAGGCCTACTCTCCTCCGCTGTATTGTAGGGCATTTCTGTGAAACGCCGCCTTTCGCCGGCGTCTGACACAGACGCCCTACAATTGCTTCGCACAGCAGAGCGACGACAGAAGAATGGCTACAGAATTGACGCCGCCCGAATCGGGCCCACGTTCTCCCATGTTGTATTCACCTGATCGAACTTCGAAGTGGTTGCAATTCACGGTCGTGGCGAGCTTTTCGGCCGGGCTGATTCTCTCGCCTCTGGCAATCGCGCATGAGGATCACGACAAGGAAAAACTGGCGGCCGCTTCTGAGAAAACGCTGACCGGCGAGATCGTCGACTTGATGTGCTACGCGGACCACAACGCGACCGGCGAAAAGCACGCTAGCTGCGCCGCGAGCTGCATTAAGGGCGGCGGGCCGGTCGCCATCCTGAGCGACGGCAAAGCGTATCTGGTGGTCGGCGACCACAAGCCGATGAACGAACAGCTCGCGGAGTACGCCGGCAAAACAATCACGTTGAAAGGCAAGCTCGCGAGCAATGGCGGAATCCCGATGCTCGAGAATGCCGAGATCGTGAAAAAGTAATTGGAGCCGGCGCGCACTCGCACCGGACGGCCTGGGGCAGGCCGTCTCCATTTCGCTGAATCACGTGCGCGTCCGCAACGCCGCGACTTCACGAACCATCCGCACACTGTCGCGCGCGAAGCTCACCTTGCTTCCTTCAAAGTGGTTCCAGCGCACGGGAATTTCTTTCATTCGCAGGTTCGCCTTTCGCGCCAGATAAAGCAGCTCGACGTCGAAACCGAACCCGTCTGTTTCTGTTCGCTGTAAAATCGGCCGGAAAACATCGAGGCGAAACGCCTTGAAGCCGCATTGCGTGTCCCAGAACGGCAGGCCGGTCGCGACGCGGACGATCAGGTTAAAGACGCGGCCGCCTTGTTCGCGGCGCCAGGGCTGGTGCTGACCGATCAGAGTGCGGTCCAACGCGCGCGACCCGAAGGCCACGTCGAGTTCGCCGGCCGCGATCGGCTCGACGAGCTTCGGCGCTTCGTTGATCGGCGTCGAGAAATCGGCATCGGAGAACAAACCGATCGGCGTCGTGGCGGCGAGCAATCCTTCCCGAACAGCCGCGCCTTTACCGCGATTGGGCGAGTGCTCGATGAGACACGCAGTGATCGCGGTTTGCCCTGCGAAAACTTCGCGGACGATTTCGGAAGTGGCGTCCGTAGAACCATCGTTTACGACGATGACCTCGCTGCCCGGGCTTGCGGTCTGCAGATAGGCGAAGGCCGTGCGCAGGCTCTGGCCGATCCGATCCGCTTCGTTAAAAGCGGGGATTACGAGTGAAAACGGCGGGAGCATCGTCCGGCAGTTGTAGAGGGGCGTGTCCCCGGGCGCAACAAACTCCTGCTCATGATCCTGATCATGATCCTAATCCTTTGTGAGGGCGCACGCTGTTCCGGAGGATCAGGAGCACGATCACGATCAGGAGCAGGAAGGAATAAGAGCTAAGCGCGCGGTGGTAGCGGGAAGGGCAATTTCTCCTTTGGCACCTCTGGGTACTGGGGCAACTTCCCCCCGACATGGCCGACCAAAACGGGGGACTGGAATCCAGCGGCAAGATCGAGACCAATCCGGTGGTCGTGGTCGCCGGCATTGGCCAGAAAGGGCGCAGCTTTCTCCGGGAAATCGGGGGGTTGTTTTGGTTCATCGTCCACACGTTCACGGAAACGTTCGAGAACATGCGGCGAGGGCGGGCGCCATTCAAAGCCGCCAGCTTTTTCAGGCACACTGAACGCGCGGGGGTAGGCTCCGTGCCGCTCGTCGCGATGGTTTCGTTTTTCCTGGGTCTGACGATGGCGTTGCTGACCGGATACCAACTGGAGCGTTTCGGAACGGAGCGCCTGGTGCCGGGCCTGGTCTCGATCGCGTTCACCCGCGAGCTGGGACCGCTGCTCACCGGCATCATGCTCGCCGCGCGAATCGGCGCCGCCTTTACCGCGGAACTGGGCACGATGGAAGTAAACGAAGAAGTGGAAGCGATCGAGGCGATGGGGATTAGTCCCCTGCGCTTTCTCGTCGCGCCACGAATGCTGGCGTTGTTCGCGCTCATGCCTTGTCTCTCCGTGATTTCGAGCCTGGCGGCCATCGTCGCCACGTGTTTCATCTCCTACGCCTATTTCAATATCGCTTTGGTTTACTTCAATGACCTGGTGCTGAACTCCCTCCTGATCCGCGACATCATCACGGGGATCATGAAAAGTTTTCTCTTCGGCCTGCTGATTGCAGCGATCGCCTGCTACCGCGGGCTCAACGTCACCGGTGGCGCCGCGGGCGTCGGGAACGCCACCACCTCGAGCGTCGTCACGGCGATCACGACAGTGATCGGTTTCGACACGGTCTTTAACATCGTTTACACGGTTTTCTTCCCAACATGAGCGCGCCAACTCCGCATGTGGTCGAGCTGCGCGATGTTCATCTCAGCTTCGATGAAAAAAAGGTGCTCGATGGCGTGTCACTCGAAGTCGAACCGCTGGATCGTTTCGTCGTCATGGGCCAGAGCGGCAGCGGCAAGAGCACGATCCTGCGCATGATCCTCGGAATCCTCGGGCCCAGCCGCGGCTCCGTCTTCTTCAAACAATTCGAAATCTCGCGTTTGAACCGGCGGAAGCTGCAGCAGATCCGCACCCAGATCGGAATGGTCTACCAGTATTCGGCGCTGCTCAGCTCGCGCAATGTGCGCGATAACGTGGCCTTGCCGCTGGAAGAATTGACCACGAAAACACCCGGCGAGATCGACAAGATCGTGGACGAAAAGCTGGCGCTAGTCGGGATGTTGGAGGCGAAACACCAGGCGCCTTCGGAATTGAGCGGCGGGATGAAAAAACGCGTCAGCCTCGCGCGCGCCCTTGTCATGGACCCGGAGCTGATTCTGTTCGACGAGCCGACCGCCGGCCTCGACCCGGTCATCGCAAGCGTGATCGACGAATTAATCATTAGCCTGACGGAAAGCTCGAACGTGACCTCGATCATTGTCACTCATGAGATGGATAGCGCCTTCCGGGTTGGCACGAAGATGGCGATGCTGTATCAGGGAAAAATTATTGAACAGGGCGAGGCCGAGGGGTTCAAAAACTCGACCAACCCCGTGGTGGCGCAGTTCTTGAGCGGCAGCACCGAAGGACCGATCCTGGAAGGAAGCAAAGATGCGATTGCAACGAAATGAAATCCTGACCGGCCTGCTTGTGCTCGCCACGATTGCGGTCCTGACCGCGATCCTGATCCTGCTCGGCGCGCCCGGACTCTTCCGGCCGCTGGTGACTTACCGGATCTACATGGACAACGCCGCTGGCATCAAGTTGGGCGCGCCGGTCCTGCTGGCGGGGCGCAAGATTGGCCAGGTCGACAAACTCTTTTCGCCCGTTTCCAAGGAAGATGCCGCCCGCGCCGAAGCCGCCGCGGCCGCTTTGCACGCCGGCGACCCGAGCCCGACCCCGGCGGAGAAGCCGAAATACGAAGCGCGCATCGACGTGAGGGTCGACAAGAACGCGCTTGTCTATAAAGACGCCAAGGCGCGCCTCATCACCCTCGGGCTCCTCGGCGAAACGGCCATCGACATCACTCAGGGTAACGACAGTTCCGGGCGGGCGGGCGACGGCGAAACGTTTGCGGGCGAACGCGTCCCGGACTTCGGCGAATCCATTTCCAAGATGCTCGACATCGTCAAGCCGGTCGCGATCGAGGCCACCAACACCTTGAAGGAACTGCAAACCACTTCGGCGAATCTCAGCCGGATCACCGATGAAAATTCGCAGCTGAACATGGGGCTCGCGCAGTTCCGCACTTTCGTCGAGAACCTGACGAGTTTGACCGCGACCGACAGTTCGCTCTCGGTCGCGCTCAAGAACATCGAGAAGATCAGCACCGATTTGTCGAGCAACGACAACATCCAGATCACGCTCCAGAATTTTCGCGAGTCATCCGATACGCTGAAGGGGATCATGACCGATCTGAATCGGCTGGGGCCCGACCTGAAAGCGGCCGGAACCAACGTCAAGGAGTTGACGGAAACGGTGAAGACCCAGCCGTGGCGCTTGATCTGGCCAAGCACGAAAAAATATCCGCAGGACGAACAGGCCGCCGCCGAATCGACGCCGGTGAAGAAGACGGCGAAGCCGAAACCGCGCACGACCGCTACGCCGCCGCCACGAACGAGATAAATTCGCGCGTGTCATCCCGAGCCGCGCTGACGGCGAGGGACCTCCCAGCCGGTCGAGGATCACACAATCCAAGGCAGACACGATCGAAAGCGTTGTCTGCGCGCCTCGCGAAAGCGTTCTTAGCGTAATCCGTCCCTGCGATTGGGAGGTCCCTCGGCGCGCTTCGCCAGCCTCGGGATGACCTACTAATTCGTTTTCTTCTTCAGCCGCGCCTGGAGAAAACTCATCACCGCCGCTTCTTCCGATCGCAAGTCGCCCAGCTTCCGCTCCAGCGTCTCCTCGGTCTTCTGCTTCAGGCCCTCGATCATCGCGCCATCGAGATAGGTTTCGAGCACGGCGGGATGGACGTAACATTTCCGGCAAACCGTCGGCGTGTTGCCCAGGATTTTCGCCACGGCCGAGATCGCATCTTTGATGTTTTTCTTCGCCTGGGTCTTGTTCTCGAAGGCTTCCTGCGCGTTGAGCGCCATCGCAGCCAGCACGGTCCCAGCCCAGGTCCGGAAATCTTTGGCAGTGAAATCCTCGCCAGTGATTTCGCGCAGATAATCATTCACATCCTGCGAATCGATGTCCCGCACTTCGCCCTCATCATCGACGTATTGAAAAATCTGCTGGCCCGGCAATTCCTGGAGCTCGCAAATAATTTTGGCCAGGCGGCGGTCGGTCACGTCCACCTCATGTTTCACGCCGCTCTTGCCCCGGAAAGTGAATTTCAATTTCGTGGCGGTCACGTCCACGTGGTGGTTCCGCATGGTCGTTAGGCCAAACGATTTGTTTTCCTTCGCGTATTCTTCGTTGCCGATCCGGATAAAGGTGCGCTCGAGAAGCTGGACCACGGTGGCCAGCACTTTCTCCCGCGGCAGGCCGCGCCGCTTCAGGTCGCGCTTCACCCGCCGCCGGATTTTCGGCAGCGCTTTGCCAAATACGACCATCCGATCGTATTTGTTTTCATCGCGCACTTCGCGCCAGCGCTCGTGATAGCGGTACTGTTTCCGGCCGCGGGCATCCCGGGCGGTGGCCTGGATGTGTCCATTCGGCGACGGACAAATCCAGACGTCTTTGTAGGCGGGCGGAATCGCGATACGCCGGATTCGCAAGAGGCGGGGTTCGTCGCGAATGCGTTTGCCGTCCGTGTCGAAGTATTCGAAGTCCTTGCCCTTCGCCTTTCGCGCGTAGCCCGGTTGCTCATCGCTGACGTAGCGGAGACCAGCCTCTTCGGCTACGTCAACCGGATCGGGCGCAATCTCGATCTTGTCGATTTTCTTTTTCTCCCGGCGCAGCTTGGTCGTAGGCACTCAACCAATACGTGCGCGGCAGCACGCGAGGTCGCAATTGAATGTGGGAGGGGCCTTAGTGCCCCGACTCTTCACGTTGAGCAGTAGTCAGTCGGGGCGCTAAGGCCCCTCCCACATTAAGAAAGACTACGCGCCGTAACTCTTCGTGAATTTCTTGCGGGACTCGGATTCGGATGCAGGCGTCGACGGCGGCTCCGCTTCCTTCGCGGATGGAGATGCAGCGGTGTCATCCGCCTCGGCTTCCGGTGATTCCGGCGCGGCCTCAGGCTCGGTCGTGCCTTCACGCACCTGGCGCGAGACTTCCACGAACGCCATCTGCAAATTCGACAACGTGTTGCGCAACACCGCAGTCTCTTCGTTCGTGAGATTGCCGCGCGTCTTTTCCTGGATCATGGCGAGCTGGTCGATGAACATTTTCGCCAGCTCGAGGTTCACTTCGCCCTTGCCGGTTTGCGGATTCGGAATTTGCCCGAGGAAAAGCGCCGCGTTTTGAGCCTGCATCATGACGAACTCGATGAAGCGCTGCGACATCTCGCCGGATTGCGTGTTGGTTTGGACTTCAGCCATGGCTAAAAACTAATCGATCACGAGCAGGAGCACGAGCACGATTACGATTATCAGTCTGACCCGATGAGCAAATCCTCCTACGCCCGCGTCATCATCGATCGCTCGATTCATCGCGAGTTGGACTATCTCGTTCCGGACTCGCTGGCGGAGAAGATCGGCATCGGCTCGCGGGTGCGGGTGCCGTTTCGCGAAAAGTCGGCACTGGCCACGGTGGTCGGGTTGTTGGACGAAACGGATGCTGCGGGAATTCGGCCGATCGAGGCGCTCGTCGGCGACCGGCCGGTGTTGAGCGAGAAGCTGATCGAGCTCGCGCGGTGGATGAGCGCCTATTACTGCTGCCCCATCGAAGCGGTCATGCGCAGCCTGCTACCGCAGGTGATCCGGCGAGCAGAGGTGACCTGGAAGAAACAATTGTTCGTCAGCGCAGCGAAGGAAATCGCGGCGGAGGAGATCGACAAATTGCGCCGGCGCGCGCCGCGCCAGGCGGAATTGCTGGAAGCCGTGGCGAAATTGCAGAAGCCAATAGCCGTGGCGGATTTGCTGCGACAAACCTCGCTCGATAACCAGACGCTGCGCGCACTGGAGAAGCGGGGTTTTGTGGCGTTACGCGAGGAAGCGGTGGCGCGCGATCCGCACGCCGAAGATCAATTCATCGCCTCGAGCGATCTCGCCTTGAATTCGGAACAGGCGGTCGCGTTGCGCGCCGTGGAAGAAGCGCTCGCGACGCCGGACAAAGCGAAACCGATCCTGCTTCATGGCGTGACCGGAAGCGGGAAGACGGAAATTTATTTGCAGGCCATTCAATCGACCCTGGCTCGCGGCAAGACCGCGATCGTCCTCGTCCCGGAAATTTCGCTCACGCCGCAAACGGTCGAACGTTTCAAGAGCCGTTTCGCCGACGCACAAGACACGGTCGCGGTTTTGCACAGCCATTTGTCGGAAGGGGAACGGCACGATGAATGGTACAAGATCCACTCCG
>JBEEHI010000286.1:0-3826 GCA_041167305.1 Verrucomicrobiota bacterium | reverse complement strand
AGGCGGCAAAGTTGCCGATCTGCCAGTCCAACAGCCGACCAAGTTCGAGCTGGTGATTAACCGCAAGACCGCCAAGGCGCTCGGTCTCGACAGTCCGGCGGCACTCCTTGCCCGGACCGATGAATTGATTGAATGAAACGTTAGGGATGTCGCTTATTGGGCACTTTTCCGACGTAACCGGCCGCGCTAGCGATGTCCGGTCGTTGGAGCGAAGCGGTCATGGCGACGTTGCGCGGTTACTTCCGAAAATGAGTCACAGCGGACCTCGGACATTCGGTCGCATTCTTCTGGCTAAGACAGCCATGGGAGCTATCGCGAATTGCGGCTGATCCGTTATGATGCTGTTCTCTATGCAGAGCCGACGAACGGCTGCGCATGAACGAGAAAGAACCTGCCGGGAGGAAGAGCCATGCGGCACCTCGTTCGGTCCCGCTCCGGGCTTGCACTTCCGCGCGTCCCATGGCTGTCCGAGCGAACCCACGCTGAGGACATGAGACCGCACCGCGTCCAGCTTTTTAGGCTGAAATTGGCCCTGCTGAGACGGTTGATCTAGAGCGCTTGCCTGGCGCTGGCGGCATCGCATCCTGCCGCCGCGCTCGATGCAGTGTCCTTGCAGCTCAAATGGAAGCATCAATTTCAGTTCGCCGGCTATTACCAGGCACTTGAACAGGGCTTCTACCGCGACGCGGGTCTCGACGTCACCATCCGCGAAGGGGGTCCCGGCATCGACGCCGCCGAAGCGGTTGCCGGCGGCAAGGCCGATTTTGGGGTCTGCACCGCGAGCGTTCTGCGTGACTGGGCGGCGCACCGCCGGGTGGTCGTGTTGGCCGCCATCTTCCAGCGTTCCCCGGCCGTCATCCTGGTCGCGCGTCGGGCAGACATTAGCAGTGTGTCGGATTTGCGCGGCCGTACGCTGATGGACACGCCGGGAAGCGACGAGATCGTCGCAATGATGAAGCGCGAAGGGGTCGACTATGACGCCCTGCCGCGCGTCGCTCACGAAGGTAACCCGCGCGATCTGCTGGCCGGTCGAGCCGACGCCATGGTTGCTTACAGCACCAACGAGCCTTTTGTCCTTGAGCAGCTAGGCGCGGCCTACCGCACGTTCTCGCCCGCGGCATACGGCATCGATTTCTACGGCGACAACCTGTGCACTTCCGAAGCGCAGGTGGAAGCCCATCCGGACCGGGTCGCGGCGTTCAGGGCAGCCAGCGTGAAAGGCTGGGCCTACGCCCTCGCGAACAAGCAGGCGACGGTCGATCTGATCCTCAGGAGCTATTCGGCGAAAAAGAGCCGGGAGGCGCTGCTGTTTGAGGCGGAGCATACGGAAATATTGGTCGGACGCGACCCCGCCCGGATCGGGGAGCAGGATCCTTCGCGCTGGCGGCGCATCGCGGCGACCTATCGGCAACTCGGACTGCTAACCGACGATACGGTGCCCGCGGCACTGATCTGGGACGGAAGTGACGGCAACCTGCGGCGGTGGTTGATCCTGCTCGCGCTCGTGGCGGCCGGATTGGCGACTGCGGCGCTGCTCGCGTATCGAAGGCGCCGCACCCTGCGGGCCACAATGGTCCGGTTGGGCGCGCTTCCGCGATTTGTCGCGATGGGGCGGCCAAGACTGAGCCTGATCATGTCGTTGCTCTTCATAGGCCTTAGCATTCCCGTTCTCATTTTCATCCTGATCTACAATTACAACAAGAACTCGGCCGGCATCGTATCGATACTGAACGAAGCGGTCGCGCAGACCAGCCAGGCCGGTGTGGAACGCACCCAGGATTTAATCGAGAACACCGAAAGCCCGCTGCGCTTTCTCGCCGAATTGGCCGCCGCCGATCCCGGCTATTTCCGTACCGAGCAAAGCCGTGATCTGTTGTACCGAGCCCTGACCTCGGCCGCGCATATCGACGCCGCCTACGTCAGTTTCGAGGACGGTTATCATCGGGTGGTCACCCGTATCGACGAGGACCGCCGGCGCGCCGATCCTCGGATTCCCGCGACCGCCAACTGGCACTCCAGCTACATCGATGCGATCACTTACGCCCTGCTACGCGTGCGCCATCGCACATTCTTCGACATATGGCCCCATGAAGTCGGCAAATACGATGTCGCCACCGACACCGACATCCGCACGTTGCCCGGCTATCAGGCCGCAAAAACGACGCGGACGCTCGCCGTGACCGAGCCTTCCGTCAATCCGGATACGGGCTTTCCGATTATCTCATTGCGGATTCCGATCTTCCGTGGCGTCGAATTTCTTGGCTGCGCATCGGCCAACATAACCGTGGACGTCCTGTCGCGCTTTCTCGAAAAACATCGAGCCAGCGCCGGAAGCACCACACTCGTCGCCGACCGCAACACCGGCAAGATCATCGCCTTTCCGGACAAGCCGAAGGGCGTTCGTATCGAGAACGGAGCGCTCAAGATCGCAACCCTGACTGACATCGACGATCCGGCGGTGCGCGAGGCTCATCGCCAGCACGCTCTGACGGGCGCCGACCGATTTGTCTTCCAATCACCGATGAACGGAGAGGATTTGATCGCCGCCTTCGCCAATTTCCCGGGTGGCTTCGGTCAACCCTGGCAGGTGATCACATTGACGCCGATCGACGATTTCGTGGGGACGTTGAAGAAGACCAATCGATTAATGATGGTCGTCATCATCGGCCTCACCATGGTCGAGTTGTTCTTCATCTATTTCGCCTCTCGCCGCCTGTCGCGCCCGGTCGAAAACGTGTCCCGGCAATTGCAGGAAATCGAAAGCCTCAATTTTGATACACCCGCCCGTCCACCCTCTAATATCCGGGAGATCGCGAAGCTGGAATCGGCGGCTTCGCTGCTGCGAACATCGCTGAAATCGTTCTCTTCCTTCGTTCCGCTCGACGTGGTCCGCCAGCTCATCAAGTCAGGCATTCCGCTGACCCTGGGCGTTGAGCCACGATTCCTCACCGTGTTCTTTTCCGATCTGGAGAATTTTTCCAGCCACTCCGAAACTCTCGCGCCGGACGATCTTCTGGTCCAGATCTCGACCTATCTTGAGGAAGTGTCGGCTGCGATCTCGGAAGAGGGCGGCACCGTCGACAAGTTCATCGGCGATGGCGTGATGGCGTTCTGGAATGCCCCGGTTGAACGCCCTGACCACGTTCTGCGCGCCTGCGCCGCGGCGGTGCGGGCGGCACGCCGCATGGAACGCGTCAACGATGCCTGGGAGGCGGAAGGACGACCGCGAATCCACATCAGGATCGGGCTCAACTGCGCCAACGTCCTCGTCGGTAATGTCGGGTCTTCGAACCGGCTGAGCTACACGGCCTTGGGCGACGGGGTGAACGTTGCCGCCCGCCTTGAAGGCATCAACAAGCAGTTTGGCACCACCATCTGCATCAGCGACAGCATCTACGACCAGGTGCACGCCGATATACTCGCGCGACCGCTGAAGCGGGTTCAGGTGAAGGGCCGCAAGACCGAGTTCATGATCTATGAATTACTCGCTCTTCGTACCAGCGACGACCCTGACCTAAGAGTTCGCGGTCGGGACGAGGAGCTGAGCGCGATGACCTGGCAGGCCTCGCAAAAGTTCGAGATCGGCAATTTTCCTGCGGCAGAGCGCGCCTACCGTGACATCCTGAACGAGTTTCCCGAGGATTCCCTGGCGAAGTTCATGATGGCGGAATGCGCGGGAAAACGACGATCAGATCTTGCCGTCGTTGCCCCCAACCGTGACGACAGCTGAGGAATAAAACTGCAGCTGCGCGTGTTTCGAACCGGTCCACCAAACATTCGGAGAAAGAAACGATCGCGACAATCAGCGAACCAGCTTAGCAGAGGC
>JBEEHI010000285.1:0-8275 GCA_041167305.1 Verrucomicrobiota bacterium | reverse complement strand
CTTGAGGTGCGGCGCGTGCCCATCCACGGTTGTTTCCCGCCGGATTGCGTCAATATTACCGGCTCATCATGGTTGGCTGGATTTTAAAGAAAATACTCGGGTCGAAGAATCAGCGCGAGATCAAGCGCCTCTCGCCGATGGCGCGTCAGATTAACGAGCTCGACGAGCAGTTCAAAGCGCTCTCGGACGACGAGCTCCGCGCGAAAACGACTGCCTGGAAGAGCGAGCTGGCGGCGATCACCGAGCTGCCGGAGCAATGGGCGAAGCTCGACGAGATTCTGCCCGAAGCGTTTGCCGTGGTGAAAAATGCCGCGCGCCGGCTAACAGAGCGCCAGCAGGAATTCACCGTCTGCGATCAGCCGATGACCTGGAACATGGTGCACTTCGACGTCCAGCTCGTCGGCGGGATGGTGTTGCATCGCGGCCGGATCGCGGAAATGGCGACCGGTGAAGGCAAGACGCTGGTGGCGACGCTGCCGCTTTATCTGAATGCGCTTACGGGCAAAGGCGCGCATCTCGTGACGGTGAACGATTACCTCGCCCGCCGCGACGCGGAATGGATGGGCCAGCTTTACAGTTTCCTCGGCCTGACGGTGGGCGTCATCCAGCACGATCAATCGCCCGAAGAACGTCGCGCGCAATACGCGATGGACATCACCTATGGCACGAACAGCGAGTTCGGCTTCGATTACCTGCGCGACAACGGCATGGCCACGACGCGCGAGCAGCAGGTCCAGCGCGGCTATAATTTCGCCATCGTCGACGAAGTCGATTCCATCCTGATCGACGAAGCCCGCACGCCGCTCATCATCAGTGGACCGTCCACGGTTTCGACCCATCAGTACGACAAGTGGAAGCCGTTGGTCGATCAGCTCGTGCGCAAGCAGAACATGCTTTGCAACCGGCTCGCCAGCGAAGCGAAAGAGCTTTTCGACGCGGGCAAGGTCGAGGAAGGCGGCCTGGCGATGTTCAAGGTCAAGCTCGGCCAGCCGCGGAACAAACCGCTCCTGCGCATGATGGAAGACCCGGACAAGCGCAAGGCGATCGACAAGGCCGAGCTGCAGTTCTACCAGGACGCGCGTAAGGAAGAACTGTTCGCGCTCAAGGAAGAGCTGTTTTACACCATCGACGAAAAGTCGAACGAGTCGGATCTTTCCGAGCAGGGGCGCGCGTTCCTCAATCCGGATGAGCCGGACTCGTTCGTCCTGCCGGATTTGATCAGCGAATTCACCGAGATCGATCTCGATCCGAACCTGACACCGGAGCAGAAAGAGAAGGCGAAGGTAGAGCGCCAGCAGCATTGCGACATGCAGGCGGAGCGGATCCATAACATCTCGCAACTGCTCCGCGCCTATTGCCTCTTCGAGAAGGACGTCGCTTACGTTATCGAGGACAACAAGGTCGTCATCGTGGATGAATACACCGGCCGGAAAATGCCGGGCCGGCGTTGGAGCGACGGCTTGCACCAGGCCGTCGAAGCGAAGGAAGGTGTCCAAATCGATCGCGAGACCCAAACGCTCGCCACCATCACGATTCAGAACTATTTCCGGCTCTATCACAAACTCGCCGGCATGACCGGCACCGCGGACACCGAGGCCGCCGAGTTCCACGATATCTACAAGCTCGACGTAAACGTGATCCCGACGAATCGTCCCGTGGCACGGAAGGATGCGAACGATCGGATCTACAAGACGCGGCGCGAGAAATACAACGCCGTCATCAACGAGATCAAAGAGCGCCACGCGAAAGCGCAGCCGGTCCTGGTCGGCACCGTGAGCGTGGAAGCGTCGGAATTGCTCAGCCGCATGCTGAAACGAGAGAAGGTTCCGCACAATGTCCTGAACGCGAAGTTCCACATGCAGGAAGCCGAGATCGTCCAGCGCGCCGGGCAGGCGGGCACGGTCACGATCTCGACCAACATGGCAGGCCGCGGCACTGACATTAAACTCGGCGAAGGCGTGGCGAACGCCGGTGGGCTTTTCGTGATCGGCACCGAGCGTCACGAATCGCGCCGGATCGATCGGCAGCTGCGCGGGCGTTGCGCGCGCCAGGGCGATCCGGGCGGCTCGCGTTTCTACGTCAGCTTCGAAGACGATCTGATGCGCAACTTCGGCGCGGCCGATCGCATGACGAAAATCATGGAGCGTTTCGGTCTCGAGGAAGGCCAGGAGCTCGAGCACCCGTGGCTGAACAAATCGGTCGAGACGGCGCAGAAGCGCGTCGAGCAGCGCAATTATCTTGCGCGCAAACGCACCCTCGATTTCGACGACGTGATGAACAACCAGCGCGAAGTGGTTTACACTTATCGCAACGACACGATCGATTCCGACGACCCGCGCAAACTCGTCTTCGAGGTTATCGACGAAGCGGTTCCAGGGAAAGTTCAGGAGTTTCTCGGCACGGGCTCGTCGGGCGAGGAGCCGAATTACAGCGCCCTGCTGAACTGGGTGAACGTCACCTTCCCGCTGGGCCTTTCCAAGGATAAGGCGCAGTTCGAAACTCGGACGGTGGCGGAGAACGCCCAATTCTTGATCGCGAAGATCAAGGAATCGTACGAGCGCAAATCGAGTCACGAAGAGCCGACCGCGGTGAAGAGTCTGGAACGTTACATCATCCTGAACGCGATCGACCGGCTCTGGCAGGAACATCTTTACGCGATGGACGCGCTGCGCGAGGGGGTTTACCTCCGCGGCTACGCCCAGAAAGATCCGCTCATCGAATACAAGACCGAGGCCTACGACATGTTCGTCGAGCTGATGGCGAACATTAAAAACGAAGTGCTTCATAATCTTTTCCGCAGCACCTCGAACCTGCAGGCCTTCGAGAATTTCCTTTCGACCCTGCCGCAGTTTCTTTTGAAAGAGCAGGGACCGAGTGCGGCGACGGCGACCGGTCCGGTTCCTGGGCGTCACGGCGAACGGATGGCGGCGGGTGATGGCGTTTCATCGAATGGAGATGGTTCCGAGCTGACGCTCGATCTCGCGCCGGTCCGTCGCGACACGCCGAAAGTCGGTCGCAACGAGCCATGCCCCTGCGGCAGCGGGAAGAAGTTCAAGAACTGCTGCGGCCGCGTGGCGTAAGGTACGCCGCGTCCTGCTCTTCTATCGCCGCGGCTCTGTGGGCCGCGTGGGAGCGACTTTTCAATTTAGGTTCGCCCTCGCGCGGCCCACAGGGCCGCGGCTACAGAGGAGGGAAGGCCAGTTCCAAAGTGGAGTCAGGCGGGAGCGCGCGCCATCTATCACCAAGCTCGTCGAAGCGCGCTCGAACTTTGGCCAAGTCCGTCTCTGTTAATCGAGGCGACGACGGCATTCCTTTGGCGCTCGCGAAGGTCGCCGCCAATTCATTGAACTCCGCAGCGGAGGCGACAGCGCCGCCCGCGCGCTCCGCCGAAAACGCGGAGACGATGTATTCGACCTCGAGTGCTTCATTGGGCAACGCTCCGCGCGCGCTCTTCCCCGTCGTCTCATCAATGTTCCAGCCTTCCGCGATCAGGCCGAAGAATCCCCGGGCAAAGCCCAGCTCGGTTTCGACTGCGTAATGGGTGAGATCGTGGAGGGGAAAGAAAGCCGCATGCTGGTCGTCCTGGCGTTGCCACGTGGTCGATCCATCGGCGCGAATGCATTTCAGGACGGCGCCACCGTCAGCGCGCTTGGTGAATTGAATCTTCAAGGAGCGGCGCTTTCTAAACCGCCGAAAGGGTAAATCGAAGAGGGCGGTTTGGAAAGCGCCCCTCCTTGACGCTCGCACTTGTGCGCTGGCTTTGAATTCGCCAGAGTCACAATCCGCTATGACCCCTCACGACGTTCTCGAAAAATACTTTGGTTTCCGCGAATTCCTCGACGCACAGGAGGAGGTGATCACCGCCATCGCCGGCGGTTCCGATGCGCTGGTGGTGATGCCGACCGGCGGCGGAAAATCGCTCTGCTATCAACTGCCGGCGCTCTTGCTCGAAGGAACCACCGTCGTCGTCTCGCCATTGATCGCGCTGATGAAAGACCAGGTGGACGCGCTGCAGCGCCGCGGGATTTCGGCGACGTTGATCAACAGCACGCTCAGCCTCGGCGAACAGCAGGAGCGGATTCGCGCCCTGGCCCGGGGGGAATTCAAACTGGTTTACATCGCGCCGGAACGTTTCCGTAGCCGTTCGTTTCTCGAGGCGCTGGGCCAGAGCACGATCGCGCTCTTCGCCGTGGACGAAGCGCATTGCATGTCGATGTGGGGCCACGATTTCCGCCCGGATTATTTCCGGCTCGGCCAGGTGCTCGAAACGCTCGGGCGCCCCCAAGTGGCGGCTTTCACTGCCACCGCCACACCGGAAGTGCGTCGCGATATTCTCACCCATCTCGCCCTGCGGGAGCCGCGGGAGTTCGTGGCGGGATTCGCGCGGCCGAATCTGAAACTGCTGATCTCGCCCGTCGCCAACGAAGCGCGAAAATACGAGCGGTTGAACGCGCTCATCCGTGAGCAGAAGACCGGCATCGTTTATTGCTCGACCCGGAAACGAGTCGAGGCCGTCGCCGCGACCCTCAAGCTCGCGAACATCTCCAGCATTCTTTACCACGGCGGCATGAACGATGAAGAGCGCGAGAAGGCGCAGAACGAGTTCATGCAAGGCCGGCGCGACATCGTCGTAGCGACGAACGCATTCGGCATGGGAATCGATCGGGCGGACATCCGGTTCGTCGTCCACTTCGATGTGCCGGGCAGCGTGGAAGCCTATTACCAGGAAGCCGGGCGCGCCGGCCGCGATGGCGAAGCCGCCACCTGCGATCTCCTTTTCAATCACGCCGATACGCGGGTGCAGGAATTTTTCATCGAAGGCAGCAACCCGCCGCTCGAATTCATCGCGCAGACTTATGAAATGCTGCGACGCGAGGCGAACGACAAACAGGAACTTCAGATCTCGATCAAGGAAATGGCGCTGCGGCTCGGCGACGAACGAAGCGACATGATGATCAGCTCGTCGCTCCACGTTCTCGATCGAGAAGGTTACATCGACCGGTTCGATATTCCGGGAAAGCGCGTTCGCGGGACCCGCGTGCTCCAGCCGGAGGTGCGCGGCCACCAGCTCAAGCTCGATGCGGCGAAGCTTCGCGAAAAAGAGCGGCGCGACCGGGCGAAGTTGAAGATGATGGTCGACTTCGCCTACGCGCGCGAATGCCGGCAGCAGGCGATCCTGCGTTACTTCGGCGAAAGCGATCCGGCCCGCTGCGGCAACTGCGACATTTGTCTCCAGACCGCCGGACCGGCACGCGCGCCGAGGGAAGAAGAAGCGTTGATTGTGCGAAAGGCGCTGAGCGGCGTGGCTCGAATGTCGGCGCGCATCGATGGTGAATGGCAGCCGCGATTTGGCCGCGGGAGGATTGTGCAGACGCTTGTCGGCAGCCATTCGCAGGAAATCTTGAATGCGCAGCTCGACCAGCTTTCGACCTACGGACTGTTGAAGAGCGAAGGGGTCGCGTATCTGAACCAGCTCCTGCGTGAGCTCCAGGATGTCGGCATGCTGGTTTCCAGCGGCGGCCAATATCCGATGGTGACGCTGACCCAGCGAGGCGACGAAGTCATGAAGGGTCGCGATGATTATCAACTGCGATGGCCGCAGCGAAGCGCGTCGGAAAGAAGCGCCACACGAAGACCGAGAACGAAAGAAGCGGCGCTGGAGGAGATGCTGCCTGTCGATGCTGCGATCCTCGAGCGCCTGAGAAAATTGCGGCTCGATCTGGCGCGCGAGCAGGGGAACGTGCCGGCTTACATCATTTTCCCCGACGAAACGTTGCGCGCGTTTGCCCGGCTAAAACCGGCGTCTGTGGAAGCGGGGAGGCAGATACGCGGTGTGGGTGAAGTGAAAGCGAGAAAGTATTTGCCGGCGTTTATCGAAGCGATTGCCGGTGCGAAGGATTAGCCTGTAGCCACGGCCCTGTGGGCCGTCTGGTGTATTTCACGGCCGCGGAACGGCCCCACGGGGCCGTGGCTGCAAGATCATCATGGTTGCGGAATCTCGGCGTGCTCCAATAGATGCACGTCGTAATCTTTCGCCTGCTCGAGTGCATCTATTCCTTCTCGGGTCGCTCCTTTTTTTGTGAAGAGCTTGCTGAGCAATTGCCACGATTCGGCGCGATACCATTGCGTCTTCAGACACCCGGCCAGTTCTCGAATCGCGGCGGACGTGTTGCCGGTCTCGTCGAGCGCCTCGATGTAGCGGCGCTCGATCCGCCAGTTCGGCGGTCCGGTGCGTGAGGCGAGCCGGAAGCGCAGCAACTCGACCCGAGCGTGTTCCTTTATCTCGAGGATCGCGAGAAGTTCGTGGGCCTGCGCATCCACCACGGGCAGGTCCTTGGCGCGGTTGAGGATTTCTCGCGCGGTCGCGTAATCGTCTTTCCGGATCGCGACCACCGCCAGGTTGATGACCGCGAACGGCTGGTTCGGTTCTTTTTCCAGCGCCAGTTCCAGATGTTTCTTCGCGGAATCCAGTTGTCCGTCATGCAGTTCCTGGCTGGCGAGATTGACCAGCATCCGTGGTGAATCTCCGCCAGCCGCGATCGTCCGTTCCAGAAACGTCCGCTGGTTCTTCCAATCGTGGGTGTAAACGAAAGTGCGCGCGGCGAGGACCACTACCCACGAAGCCACCAACCCGGTGAGGGCCGGCGATGGAACCCGCAGTTGCGAGATCGCGAGGGCTACCGCAAGAAAAAGAAACGCCGACGGCAAATAAAGCCAATGCTCAGCGATGCTGGCGTTGAGGGAAAACGCACCGCTAACTGGAACGTAGGCGAGCGTGGCGAGGACGAGACAGCCGAAGATCGCGGAATTTGTTTTGCGGCTGCGAATGAGCCAGTAAATCGCGGCGGCTATCAGGACGATGCCGAGCAACGTCTGGAGTTCGCGCCAGGCCGCTCCGCGCACACTCGCGTCGCTCGGCCCGAACGGGTGCGATTCCACATCGCGATCCATGTGGAGATTGGCTGGGAACACGATCAGGCCGGCGTATTCAGCAAAGGCGCGGGCGAAAATAATCGGCCTGACGAGCAAGGGCGCGGGCGGCCGGAGACGCGGCGCGGGAAAATGCTCGGCCGGCAAGCGCAGACTCACATAACTCACCGCGACGAAAACAACGGCGACGACTGCGGGCAGGATTTGCTTCCAGGATTTCCTGAGGAGAAGGATCGCCAGCCACAAGGCGGGGAAGACCAGGCCGGTTTCCTTGCTGAGCGCGCTCAGGAGAAACAGAGCAGTGGTGGCGAGGAGGAGCAGCCAACGATTCGCGCGGAGCTGAGGCGCAGCGCGAATCCCGCAGTAAAGCCCGAAGAACCCAAACATCGCCGCCAGTGGATCGGCGCGGCCGGAAATATAGGCGACGGCGGCCGTATGCACGGGATGAACCGCCCAGACCAGCGTCGCGAGGATTGCGATCCAACGCCGTTTTCGTTCCTCGATGTTCCAACCGCGCAAGAGTTCGTTGGCGAGCAGCAACAGCGCGAGCGCGGCGCCGGCGTGACAAAGGATGCTCGTGAGATGGTAGCCGGCCGGTTTGAAAACGAAGGCGGCGTAGTCAACGAGGTAAGTCAGCCGCTGAATCGGCCGGTAGAAATCCGACGGCGTCGCGTCGATGAAAAGAAAATGCTGGAAAGCCTCGGGAGTGAGTTGCCAGCTGCGGATGAGCGGGTCGCGCAGGATCAGGGCGGTGTCGTCCCAGACAAAATCATTTCGGAGGGCCGGCGCATAGGCCGCGAAAACGACGAGAACTAAAAAGAGCGCGGGCAGGAATTTTTTCAACGACAGCGATTCGGTTGGACAGAAGCAATAAGATGCGCGTCTAGGTTTGGGAAATGTTTATCAAGAATTTTCGCCGCTTATCCTGGGGTTTGGTGGCGCTGGTCGTAAGCAGCGCATATGCCGCCGGCGTGCCGGATGATTGCACGCAGTTGATCGTCGGAACCGCGCCGGATTGGAATTCCATGAAGGGACAGGTGCAGTTGTTCGAGCGCGCACCCGGCGGAAAATGGGAAGCCACCGGGCCGTCGTGGCCAGTCCTCTTCGGCAAGCACGGCCTAGCCTGGGGAAGCGGGCTCGCGGGCCAAAGTGAAAACGGCTTGCGCAAGACCGAGCGCGACGGTCGCGCGCCCGCGGGCGTTTTCCGGATTGGGAAAATTTACACGTACGATGCTCAGCTCCCCTCGGGCGCTGATTTCCCGTTCCATCAAGTGACGACCGCCGATGCCTGGGTCGATGATGTGAAAAGTCCGGACTACAACCGTTTCGTTACGATCCCCGATCC
>JBEEHI010000284.1:0-3278 GCA_041167305.1 Verrucomicrobiota bacterium | reverse complement strand
GGAATTAATTCCGTGGCCCTCGCGACGGCACCGCCGAAATGAATGCGCCCGGCGTGACGGCAAACGATCTGGTGTTCCGCTGGGAAAGGCCCGGACGCGGTAAATGGACGCTCTCCGGTTTTCTTCTCGGATCGCTCTTCCTCCATGCTCTCGGCTTTTATCTTTTCCAGATTGTCTATCCGCCGGCCGTAGCATTGTTGCCGCCGCCCGGCCGGGTGAGTTTGATCTCGCCCGATACCGATGAAGGTCGACAGCTTCTGCGCTGGCTCGAAGCCGAAGATCCGGCACTCGCTTCGACGACCCAGCCGGCACCGGACGCAAAAGCGCTGGTCCTGCCGACGATCCAGCACGCTCCCTCCTACCTCGGTCGCCAACCGGTCTTGAAGGACCTTCCGCCTCCCCCGCCGGCCTTGCGAATTCCGAGCGCGCGTCCGCCGGCGCCCGTCGAGAAGCCGTCCACTCCGGTCCAGATCATCACGAAACCTGTTTCCACGATGATCCGTTTCTCGCCTGAGCTGGATTCGTTGATCCCACCGCAAATTCCCGAACTCAAATTCAGCGCGTCCAGTCGGGAAGCTCCCGATGCCGCGCGCTTCCTGGTGGGCGTGAACGAAAAGGGCGAGCTCCGCTATTGTTTCCTCCAAGGATCCTCCGGCGACGCCGCCCTCGATGAACAAGCGCGAAAGTATCTCGCCCTCACTCGCTTCCCCGCCATCCGCAATTCTCCGCCGTCCACTGTCGCCCTCCTCACCTGGGGCACCGCCACCATCGAGTGGGGCAACGACCTCGCGTTCCCGCCCTCGCCCAGCCCAGGAACTTCCGCGCCGTGATCCCCGTCAGTCTCTCCGCCCTGGTCACGATCTATCTGCTGGTTTTTCTTGCGGCGGTTTTTCTCCTCTGGATATTCGGGGAGTGGAACCGTCGCCGTCGCGAGCGTCGCGCTTTGCGCTTTCGGCTGCGGTGCGTGATTTGCGCGTTTGAATTTGAAGATCGAACGCCCGCTTTGCTCCCGCGGTGTCCACGGTGCGGAAGTTTGAACGAACGATTTAAACCGGAACAAATTTAATTATGGGAATGTGGATCGGCCGCAATCGCAAAGCTCGCGTGACTTACGGGTTCGACGAGATCGCTCTCGTCCCCGGGCGCGTCACGATCAATCCAAACGAAGTCGACATCGCCTGGCGTTTGCCGCGGCGTGATGCTGAGCCGCTCAATTTCAAAATCCCGATTCTCGCCAGCGCGATGGATGGCGTGGTCGACGTCGGCTTTGCCATCGCAATGAGCAAGCTCGGCGGCCTGGCCGTGTTGAATCTCGAAGGCGTCCAGACCCGTTACAAGAATCCGAAGGAAGTCCTGCACAAGATCGTCGAGGCCGACAAAGCGGAGATCACGGGACTCCTCCAGAAAATTTATCAGGAACCGGTCCAGGAAGATTTGATCGCGGCGCGGATTCGCCAGATCAAGGACAGCGGCGCGATCGCGGCGGTCAGCTCCATTCCTCAGCGCGCCACCGAGTTTGGCCGGATCGCGCAAGAAGCCGGCGCGGATGTTTTCGTGGTGCAGAGTACCGTCTCGACCGTGCGCCACCTCTCCTCGGAATATAAATCGCTCGAGCTGGAAAATTTTTGCCGCGAGATGCGCATCCCCGTCATCGTCGGTAACACGGTTGGCTACGACGTGACGCTCGAAATTATGGAATGCGGGCCGGCCGCGGTGCTTATCGGCGTTGGGCCGGGCGCGGCCTGCACTTCACGCGGTGTCCTTGGCCTCGGCGTGCCTCAGGTCACGGCGACCGTCGATTGCGCGGCAGCGCGCGACGCCTACTTCAAGAAAAATTCGCGTTACGTTCCGATCATCACCGATGGCGGCATGAGCAAGGGCGGAGATGTTTGCAAAGCGCTCGCCTGCGGCGCGGATGCCGTCATGGTCGGAAGCGCGTTTGCCAAAGCCTACGAAGCGCCCGGGGCCGGTTATCATTGGGGCATGGCCACACCGCACGCGAATTTGCCGCGCGGCACCCGCATTAAAGTCGGCGCCACCGGCTCACTAAAACAAATTCTTTTCGGGCCCGCCGAAGTCGACGACGGAAGCCAGAACCTCGTCGGCGCGATCACGACTTGCATGGGCAACGTCGGCGCCAGCAGTATCGCCGAATTTCAACAAACCGAGATCATCATCGCCCCGTCTATTAAGACGGAAGGCAAATTGTTCCAGACCGTGCAAAGCGTCGGGATGGGGACGCGGTAATCGTTTAATGAATACGAATCGCAGAGTCGTTATTACCGGATTGGGCGTCGTGACTCCCATCGGCAATGATCTCGATACGTTCTGGCGCAATCTGCGCAACGGCGTCAGCGGCATCGGGCGGATCCAGGCGTTCGACACGAGCGCGTTCGATTGCCAGATCGCGGGCGAGATCCGCGATTTCGAACCGAAGAATTACTTCAAGACTCCGAAGGACGTCCGGCGGACCGATCGTTACACCCATCTTGCGATGGCGGCGGCAAAGATGGCGATGGAAGACAGCGGCCTGGACCTGGAAAAAACGGATCGGAAACGGTTTGGCGCAATCGTGAGCAGCGGGATCGGCGGGCTGAAAACGCTCGAGGAGCAGCACACGACCCTCATGACCAAAGGCCCGAGCCGCGTCTCCGCTTTCACCATCCCCATGTTGATCAGCAACATGGCAAGCGGCTTTATCTCGATGGAGTACGGCCTTCAGGGCCCGAATCTTTGCATCGTCACGGCCTGCGCGACTTCGAACAACGCCATCGGCGAATCATGGCGCATCATCAAGTTCGGCGACGCGGACATGTTTCTCGCCGGCGGCTCGGAAGCCTCGATCGTCGCGATCGGGCTCGCCGGGTTTTCCTCGATGAAAGCGCTGAGCACCCGGAACGACGAGCCAGAACGCGCCTCGCGCCCGTTTGATCGCGATCGCGACGGCTTCGTCATGAGCGAGGGGGCCGGAATTGTTGTGGTCGAGGAACTCGAGCACGCGAAAGCGCGCGGGGCGAAAATTTATTGCGAACTCACCGGCTACGGATTGTCAGCGGATGCGTATCACATGACGGCGCCGCCGGATACTGGCGAAGGCGCCGCCCGCGCCATGCAAATTGCGCTCGATCATGCCGGGACCAGGCCCAACCAGGTCGACTACGTCAACGCCCACGCCACTTCGACTGGGCTCGGCGACATTGCGGAGACGCGCGCCCTCAAGACCGTGTTCGGCGACCACGCGAAGAAGATTTCTATCAGCGCGACGAAATCCATGACCG
>JBEEHI010000283.1:0-3578 GCA_041167305.1 Verrucomicrobiota bacterium | reverse complement strand
GGAAAAGCTCGGCGCCGAATTCACCGAAGAGATCGAAGCCCATTTCGAAGTGATGCCGGACAATTACTTCCGCGCTTTCACGACGGATGAAATCGTTTCGCACCTCAAGCTGTTCCGAAACTTCCTGGAAAACCTCTATCTGCGCCACGAACCAGCGCCACCGCTGGCCCCGGCCGTCGCGTGGGAAGCGTTTCCCGAACAGGGCCACAGCATCGTTTCGTTCTGCGCGTGGGACGGCCAAGAGCTACTGGCCAAGATCGCGGGATCGTTCGCCGTGGTGCCGCTCAACATCCTAAGCGCCGACATTTACACCCGTGGCGACAACGTCGTCCTCGATATCTTCCGCGTCTGCGATCCGCGTTTTCGGGCGGTGACCGACAAACGCGACCAGGCGCTCGTGGAATCAACGTTGCGCTCGGCACTGACTGATCAGCATTTCGATTTCGCGCCGTTGCTGGAACAGGCGCGGCGGCGAATCCCGCGCCACAGCCGTCACGGCCTAGATTTCCCCACGAGGGTCACCGTCGAAAACAAAACGCATCCGGCCTTCACGATTGTGCAGATCCAAACGCCCGATCGGCTCGGGCTGCTCTACGAATTGCTGTCGGCGTTCGGCGAGGAAAACGTTTCGATCGCGCTCTCGCGCATCAGCACCGAGAAAGGCGCGGCGATCGATACGTTCTATGTCGCCGATCGCGGGACGCGCGCGAAGATCACCGATTCGGCGCGGATCGCGGCGCTTCTCCAACGATTGCAGAACGCCGCCATCGGCAAATCGCACTAGCTGCGCGCCGCTTTCGGTCTAGCTTCACCGCCGATTCCACTGCCATGAACGCGCTGATTCTTGCCGCCGGTTACGCCACCCGGCTCTACCCTTTGACCCAGACCAAAGCGAAACCGCTCCTCGAAGTCGCCGGCAAGCCGATGATCGATTGGGTGCTGGACAATCTCGCTACAGTACCCGACCTGGAATGCGTTTATGTCGTCACGAACAACAAGTTCGTGAAGGATTTCCAGAGTTGGGCGGAGCAATACCGAACCAAGAAACCGAAGTTCGCGATCGAGATCATCGACGACGGATCGACCGACGATTCCGATAAGCTTGGCGCGATCGGCGACATCTGCCTGGCCGTTATGCGCCATGACCTGGCGAAGGAGGACCTGATCGTCGTCGCCGGCGATAATTTGTTCAGCGAACCGCTCGACGATTTTGTGCGCTCCGCCAAGACTTCGGAAGCGACACTGGCGACGTACGACGTCGGCGATCTCGAGGTGATCAAGAAATACAGCAGCATCACAACGGATGCCGAGGGCGTGATCACCGAGTTCGAAGAAAAGCCACCCGAACCGAAAAACACCGTGGCTGGGATCGCACTATATTATTTTTCGCGCGAGCTCGTGCCGCTTTTCACGACGTATATCGCCGCGGGAAATAATCCGGACCAGCCGGGCCGCTTCATTCAGTGGCTTTACCAGCGCAAGCCTGTGAAGACGTATCAGATCAAAGGCACTTGGTTCGATATCGGCAGCAAGGAAACGCTCGAGGAAGCGAACCAGATCTTCGCGCAGTTCGCCCGCTGATTCTGGCCAAGGAGCGGCGGTTTACAAACCGCCGACGAGAGAAAACGGCGGTTCGTAAACCGCCGCTCCTTGATGGCCGCTACTTCAATCTCCCTTCGTCGAACTCGATGAGGTCGAAGTAAGTCTTGATGTCCTTCCGCCCTGCGCCGCCGGCTTCCTTCAGGAAATGGACGAAGCGCGCTTTCTTCGCGGCGGTATCGGGATGGCGCGCGATCATCGTCGCGTTCCAATGCTCGATCGACTCGGGCGAATGTTTCGCGCCGTTCTTCTTCACCCAATCGAGAATCGCGGCGTCGTCGTCCAGCTCATTCGCGATCTCCTCGAACTTGTCCGGATTCAAACGCAGGAAAGCGAGCAGATGCTTGTCGAAGCCGACGGTTTTGTAGTTGTAGCCGTCGAGCAATCCTTTGCTATGCAGCTTCGCCTTATCGATCAAGCGAGGCAGATGCACATATCCGCCCAACTTTTCGTAGGGACTGCGTGGACGCAGCTTTTGCATCGAGCCCGGCTAAGTCGCGGGCAAAGCGTGCGGCACGGTCCCCGGCGCGATTTCCTCTGGCGCCGCCGCGGGGGCCGGGGTTGGCGCCGTTTCCGGCAGCAACTCCGCTTGGGCAAGGCCGGTCGTGCCGATAATCAACTGGCCCATGAAGATCCCGCCCTTTTCCACCGAAATCGATTTCGCGGTGACGTTGCCGTCGAGAAGCGCACCGCGGTGAATGATCACGGCGCCTTCCGCCACAATCTCGCCCGTCATCTGTCCGCGAATCTCAATGCTTTTAACCTGGAGCCGCCGGAAGAAATGCACGTCCGCCTTGCGGTCGATGACAATGTTTTCCGCGATCAGGCGCCCCGGAATCTTGCCCACATAATTGATCGTGGCCGTGCCCACGCACTTCATGTTGCCGCGCATTTTTCCTTCGATCAATGCCGCGCGGCAGGTCACGGTGGTGCTGCTCAGGTCGCCCTTCGGCGTAACATGAATCTCGCCCTGGGTTTTGATCGAGCGGCTGAAGCTGGTGGTAATCTTGTAACTCCGCAGGTCGACATGCGTGCTGCACTTCGGGCAAAAACTCGAGGACGCCGCGGAACTGACTTCGTGTTTCGCCTTGCAGTCGAAGCACTCGATCTCGGAGTTGTGGTGCTTGGTCCAAAATCCTTCGATCTTCTGGCGCAGGGAAGGATCGGTCGCGGCGCTGGCCTCGACGCGCTGTTCCTTCGGCCGCATTCGAATCTCCTGCTTCGGCGCGGAGGGCGCAAAATGCGAACCGCATTGGCGGCACATCGTGCTCTTCGCCGCGGCATACTCCATCTGCTTAAAGCCGCAGTGCGGACAATCCACACTGACTTTTGCAGGCGAGGAATTTGCCACGGGGCTGCTCTGGCGAAAGGTGACTAGACTCGAGCCCCGAAAGCGGACTTCGCCGGCGCCGCCGGCTCTTCATTTCGGACAACCTCCGGACGCGCCGGAGCAGGAGCAGGAGCGGCCTTGCTGGCGCCGCCGCTGGTGACCTCGGACTTGCCGACGAAGGTCGCGCCTTCCTCGATGACGAGACGCGACGCCTTCAGGTCGCCCTGCAACGTGCAGCGCGACTTGAGCTCGCAACGTTCGGCCACGGTGATATTGCCGACGACCTTGCCGTAAACCGTGATCGACTTGGTCTTGATCGTTCCATCGATGTAAGCGTTCTCGCCGATGGTGAGAATGCCGTCCGAATTGATCTCGCCCTTCACTTTGCCGTCGATGAGGAGTTCTTTTTGGAATTTGATCGTGCCGTCGATTTCGACGTCGCTCGACAGGATGTCTTTGCCAGAATGTTCAGCCATATATTTTTTTGGATCGATTGTTGGTGTTGCTCTTGGTTCTTCGCGCTGAGCGAGACCATTGTTCTCCTCAGTGCCCGCGCTTAACGATCCTTCTCCGATCGACGACATGGGCTTTTGCGGAATGAATTTCTTCAGCACGCGGCATTATGGTAATCCCGCCTCAGACTGTCAAT
>JBEEHI010000282.1:0-7313 GCA_041167305.1 Verrucomicrobiota bacterium | reverse complement strand
TTCTTGCGCGATTCGGATTCGCTCTCAGGCGGGGCAGCGGGCGCCGCTTTCTCCGCAGGCGCAGGGGCTCCAGACTCAGGTGCCTCGGCCTCGGGTGCTTCCGGCGGGGCAAACTCCGTCGTTCCCTCGCGCACCTGCCGGGACACTTCGACAAACGCCATCTGCAAATTGGACAGCGTATTGCGCAGGACCGTGGCCTCTTCGTTCGTGAGGTTGCCGCGCGTCTTGTCCTGGATCATGCCGAGTTGATCGATGAACATTTTCGCCAGCTCAAGATTCACTTCGCCCTTGCCGGTTTGCGGATTTGGGATTTGCCCGAGAAACAGCGCCGCGTTCTGCGCCTGCATCATGACAAACTCGATGAAGCGCTGCGACATCTCGCCTGATTGGGTGTTGGTTTGGACTTCAGCCATGATTGAAAACTAACCGATCACGAGCAGGAGCACGAGCACGATTACGATTTTGCTTCTCACTTCGTGCTCGTGATCGTGATCGATCCCCTTCTACTTCCCCGGCGGTCGCACGAGCGCCAGAACGTACGGCTGGTTCTGAAAATACTTCGCCGCCACGCGCCGCACTTCTTCCACCGTGATCCCTTCGACGTCTTGCTCGAGCTTCTTGTAATGGTCGAACCCGAGCCCATAAAGCTCATCGAGCGCCGCCATGTATCCGAACGAATCGTTGCTCTGGTTCGCGATTTGTTGCTGCCCGATCATTTTCTTTTTCGCCCGGGCCAGTTCCTCCACGGTCAATCCTTCCGACGCCAGCTTTCCGATCTCCTCCAGCAACGCCGCCCGCACCGGCTCGATCTTTTGCGGGTCGGTCCCGAGATAAAACAGGAACAATCCTGGAACGAGCCCCTGCATCTGGCTGGCGCCCACGTAATAGGCCAGCCCCATCTCTTCGCGGATCCGCACGAAAAATCGCGACCCAAGATCGCTACTGGCTTCGTCGATCAACTCGAGCGCGTAACGATCCGGGCTGAACATGTCGGCGCCGCGATAACCGACCATCAACACGCCCTGCGCTTTGTCTTTCAAACGCTCGACCGTAACGGTGCTGGCGAGCGGCGGCGGTTGCGGTGCGCTGGTCAAAGCCAGCTCGCCCGGTTTCATTTTCCCGAGCGCCTGCTCGAAAAGCTCTCGCACTTCCGCGACCTTCACATTTCCGAAAACGGAAATGACGCCGTTCCGGCCGGCGAGGTAACGATCGCGAAACGCCAGCAAATCTTTCCGGGTCAACTTCGCCACCGACTCTGCGGACCCTTTCCCGCGCAACGCATAGGGATGCTCGCAAAAGAGAGCCTCGCGCAAAATATTGCGAGCGACGGTCGTGAGTTGCTCCTCGTCTTCCTTGATCCCTGCGAGCTGCACCTCCCGTTCGCGCTCGACCGCGGCGTCCGGCATCGTCGCGTCCAGCAAAACGTCGGACAGAATCTCGATGCCGAGCTGGAGATCGGGCTGAGTCACATCAAGGGCCACGCTGAAACTGTTGTTCCCCGCGTCGCTGCCGATGCTGCCGCCGACGGCCTCGATCGTGTCGGCGATCTGTTCCGCTGTGCGGGTCTTCGTTCCTTTCAGCAGCGCCTTCGCCATCAATCGCGTGATCCCATTGGTCGCGCGCGTTTCCGCCAACAGGCCGCCGCGAAAAACGGCCGCCATCGAAACCAGCGGAAGGCGCGGGTCTTCGCGGACGAGCAGACGAAGGCCATTGGAGAGCTCGATCTTCTGAATCTCGCCGGCGACGATCGGCTGGACCGTTTCACCCTTTGCCGCGGCCGCTACCTTCGGGTCAAGCGAGACGACCGTGAGATTATTATCGACCAGATACTTTTCGGCGACGCGGCGAATATCGTCGGAGGTAATTTTTTGAACCGCGTCGAGATAGTCCCGGGTAAAATTCAGGTTCCGCGTCAGGAACCAATTCGAGCCGAGGTCGGACGCCTGGCCGCGCATGGTGGTGAGCGCGCCGAGGTGATGACTTAACGAAATCTTTTTTGCCTTGGCCAGTTCTTCCGGAGTGATCCCAGCCGTTTTGATCTCGTCGATTATTTTGAGGACGAGATCCCGCGCGGCGTCCCGGTTTTCCAGTTCCACCGTCGCGTCGATCCCGAGCAATCCCGGATCGCCCGGCGTGTAGGAAAAAGCGGCCACGCCATAAGCGAGCCCCGTTTCTTCGCGCAGCCGGCGATAAAGGCGCGAGCTGCGGCCGTCGCCGAGGATCGTCGAGAGAAGATCCAGCGCCGGCACGTCGGGGTGCGTGATCTCGGGAATGTGCCAGGAGAGCGACAGCCGGCTCAGCTCCGTGACAAATTCCTGGTGGACCTCACGCCGGCCGAGCTGGGGCGGTTCGCTCGGAATGAAAACGGGTTGCAGCGATTTCGCCGGGTGATCCTTGAAAAGATCAGTGAGCTGCTGATAGACCGCGTCCGCCTGAACGTCGCCGACGACGACAAACGTCAGATTATTCGGCACGTAACGCGCCTGGTAATATTTCATCACGTCGTCACGCGTGAGCTGATTGTAAATGTCGAGCTGCCCGATGACCGGCAGCCGGTAGGGATGGCGTTGATAGGCGGTCGAGAAAAGTAATTGTCCCGCCATCCGGTCGGGATCGTCCATCCCCATGGCGAATTCGCGCCGGATGACTTCCTGTTCCTTCGCGTACTCTTCCGCCGGCAACGTCGAGTTCATCATCGCATCCGAAAGCACGTCGATCGCGATGCCGGCGCCGTCCTTCGGCACGTCGATCCAGAAAACGGTGCGATCGAACGACGTGTAGGCGTTGATGTAGCCGCCCACGTCCTGGACTTTCTGCGCGATCGCGTTCGCCGGATTCGTTTTCGTTCCCTTGAACAGCATATGCTCGAGGATGTGCGACAAACCCGCGCCGAGGTGCTCGCTCTCGTCCACGCTCCCCGTGGCGCACCAGGCCTGCACGCTGGCCACCGGCGCGCTCCGATCCTCCTGCACGATGATCGTGAGCCCGTTCGGCAACACGCGTTTCTGAGCCGTGCTCGGCGGAAACGTAATGCCGGGCCCGCTTTCGGGTGGGGCGGCTTTAAGATGGGCGCTTCGCATATCGTCTAACCAAAGTGCGCCCGGCGGCGCGTTTCAATTAGGACAACTTCGGCGCAGATGCCGGAAGTCCAAGCGGAACGTCGGGGTGGGAGCGCTTTTCCGGCTCGAACGGCTTCACAAACGCTTCGTGAAAATCGAAGACGTTCTTGAAATCCTCGATCGAATCTTCCTCGGTCTTCCCGAAAATCCCGGCGCCGATCAGGTTGAAAACCATGTGGCCAATATCTTCGGTCGACCGGATTCCCCAGTAGGACAGGACCGTCACCACCATCGGCCCAAATTCTTTCAGCGCGTACTCTCGCACGCCCTTGAGCAGCTCCGGGCCCGCCACGTGCCGGACCGATGCGCCTTTCGTTTTCTTCTGCTGCTTCGTCGTGTAATCGAGCGCGTCGCGGAGAAAAACGTAGGCATCGCGTTGGTAGCGCGGGTCGCTGGCTACAATCGAATCGAGTGCTTCGGCGAATCCTATCTTTTGCATTTTTTGTCCGGCCCGTTTTAGCGAGAGCCGCCATCATAAGCAACAACGCTTCGGCGGGCAACTCAGGCTTTCCGGCTTGCTGAATGTGACAACGCAAAGAGGATTGTGTTGAATACCCGATGACGCGGCGCTTCAAAGATCGACTTGATGGCGGGTTGCTCGTTCTGCGCGTCGGCCTCGGCTTGATGTTTGTGTTTATGCACGGACTCCCGAAGCTGACCGGAGGCGTTCCTCTCTGGAAAGGACTCGGCGGCGCTTTCAATCGGCTCATCGGCATTTCTTTCCTGCCGGGGTTTTGGGGATTCGCGGCTGCCATCGCCGAATTTGGCGGCGGTCTTTGCCTGATCGCCGGAATCTTTTTTCGACCGGCGTGCGCGCTCATGGTGTTCACGATGGCCGTTGCGGTCGGAGCGACGATCCGCGGCGGCGAAGGATTCGATGGCGCGACTCACGCGCTCGAGCTCGGGATCGTGCTGGTCGCTCTTTTTCTTACTGGTCCGGGCAAGTTCACCTTGCCGAATTTCTGGAAAACCAAAACTCAGACCTAACCATGCAAACTCTATTCGCTCGACGTCAGCTCCCCCGAATCATCTTTTTCGCCGCGCTGATTTTTGTCGCGGTGTGCGGCGCGCAGCCGGAGAAGAAACCAAGTTATCCCGCCACTCTCAGCGGCGGCGCACCCTGTGGTTCGTGCACCGCGCCGGAAAAGCTTTCGTGGAAAACGGTTATTCCGCCAGACAAAGAGCCGGGCGAGCCGTTGCTCATCACGGGAAAAGTTTTTCTACCGGATGGGAAGACACCCGCGGAGGGCATGGTGCTATGGGTCTATCACACCGACGTGACCGGTTTTTACAACGAGAAGGATGATGCCAGCCATCCGCGGCTAAATGGCTGGATGAAAATCGGCGCGGACGGCAAATACGAATTCCGCACGATACGGCCAGGCGCGTATCCGCATCGGGCTACGCCGGCGCACATTCATGCGCATGTTTACGGGCCGGGATATTCGGAGCGTTCGATCGAGGACTACTGGTTCAAGGACGATCCGCGGATCAACGAGAAGGAGTTGAAGAACGCGGCGGATAACGGAGGACATCCGGTGATCGTCGAGCTGAAACGCGGCAGCGACGGCGTCTGGCGGGGCGAGCGGGACATCACGCTGAAGGCAGTGAAGTAGAAACCAGGGAGCGGCGCTTTCCAAACCGCCGACCTCTTCGTTCGGCGGACTGGAGGCCGCCGCTGCTTGATAAGACGGCCTTTGCCGAACCTGTTAGGCGGCGCTAGAATCGCGCATGAGTCCTTTGCAGGAGCAGACCGAGCAGCGGGGGTTGCAGATCTTCGATCTCGTCGATCAGAACCCCGAGTCGATCTTCAGCAAAGCCGGTTTCTATCAGCGCATGATGGCGTTCTCGATGCGCGACGAGGCGTTCAAGGTGCAAATGTTCCGTTTCGTCGATGTGCTCGCCTCGCTGCGCAGCTCGCGCGATATCGTCCAGCACCTTGGCGAATATTTCGCAGACATGCAGAATGGCTCGGTACCGTTTCTCCAAACCGGCATCAAGGCCGCCCGCATTTTTCCGTGGCTGACCGCGCCGATTCTCCGCTGGAACGTCTCCGGCATGGCGCGCCAGTTCATCGCCGGGCGCGATCCGGACGATGTGATGAAAATGTTGCGCAAACGGCGCCAGGAAAAGATCGGCTTCACGGTCGATCTCCTCGGCGAAGCGGTCGTAAGCGAACAGGAAGCGAACGAGTACGCCGAGCGCTGTTTCCATTTGCTCGACGGCCTGGCGAAACGGACCCGCGGCTGGAGCGATCCGCTCGGTCAAAACACGGAGTTGTTCCCTGTCGTCAACGTGTCGGTAAAAATCTCCGCGCTCTATTCGCAGATGAACCCGGCGGACCCGGAGGACGCGATCGCGCACCTCGCGCCGAAGTTGCGCCCCATCCTGCGCCGCGCGCGTGAAGTGGGCGCCTTCATCAATTTCGACATGGAGAGCTACGCGCATAAAAACACGACGCTGGAACTTTTCCGGACGCTCTTCAACGAGCCGGAGTTCCGGGACTGGCCGCACGCCGGGATCGTGATCCAGGCGTATCTGCGCGATGCCGAGCGCGACCTAACCAACCTGATCGAATGGGGGAAAGAGCGCGGCACGCGTTTCACCGTGAGACTCGTGAAGGGCGCTTACTGGGATTACGAGAAGATCAAGGCGGCGCAGAACGGCTGGCGCGTCCCGGTCTGGCTCCAAAAACCGGAGAGCGACGCGAACTTCGAAGTCTGCACCCGCATCCTGCTCGAGAACGAATCGATCGTGACCGCGGCATTCGGTTCGCACAACGTCCGCAGCATCGCGCACGCGCAGGCCTTCGCGGAGCAGCTGGGGATCGATAAGAGCCGCTTTGAGTTTCAACTGCTTTACGGAATGGCAGGCCCGATCAAGCGCGCGCTGGTCGAGATGGGTTATCGCGTCCGCGAGTATTGTCCGGTTGGCGAGCTACTCCCCGGCATGTCGTATCTCGTCCGGCGCCTGCTCGAGAACACTTCCAACGAGGGATTCCTCAAGGCGAAGTTCTCCGACAAAGTCGGGCCCGAACAATTGCTGCGCGATCCGCGTTCGCTTCTGAAACGCTCCCCTGTAGCGGCAGGCGTGTCGCCTGCAACGGCGCATCGTGCGGGCGACACGCCCGCCGCTACAGGAGGTCATTCGCGCAACGGCCAATCGCTCGACACTCCACCGGGCGACACCTACGAAAATTCGCCGCTGGTAAATTTCGTCCATCGCAGCAGCCAGGAACAAATGCGGACCGCGCTGCGCGAGATGAAGGCGAAGCTTGGACAAAAATATCCGATCGTTATCGACGGCCAGAAAATCTGGACTGACAACCTGATTGACTCTATCAACCCCAGCTCGCCGACCCAGGTCGTCGGCGCCGTGGCGGAAGCCCACGTCGAACACGCCGAACAGGCTGTGACGGCGGCGAAGAAAGCGTTCGAGCACTGGTGCCGCACCAGCGTCGAACACCGCGCCGAATTGCTGGAGCGGGTGGCGACGATCATGGATCGCCGCCGGTTCGAGCTGTCCGCGCTCGAAGTTTACGAAGTGGGCAAACCGTGGGCCGAAGCGGACGGCGACATCCGGGAAGCGATCGACTTTCTTCTCTTCTACGCGCAGCAGATGCGCCTGCGCGGATTGCCGCGGCTCACGCAGCATGTGCCGGGCGAAGAAAGCTACCAGCATTACTGGCCGCGCGGCGTCGCGCTCGTCATCGCGCCTTGGAATTTCCCGATCGCGATCATGTGCGGAATGGTTTCAGCCGCGATCGTTACCGGCAACACCGTCATCATGAAGCCGGCCGAACAATCGGCTGTATGCGGCGCCATGCTCATGGAAATTTTTGAGGAAGCGGGCATTCCGCCGGGCGTGCTGAATTTCCTTCCGGGCAAGGGTTCGGTCATCGGTGCACACTTGGTCGATCATAAAGATGTCGATCTTATCGCGTTCACTGGTTCGCGCGAAGTGGGCCTGCGCATTTGGGAGAGCGCCGGCAAAACGCGCGAGGGTCAACTCGAACTCAAGCGCGTCGTTTGCGAGATGGGCGGGAAAAACGCCGTTATCATCGATTCCGACGCCGATCTCGATGAAGCGATTGTCGACACCATTTATTCCGCGTTTGGTTATCAGGGACAAAAATGTTCTGCGTGCTCACGACTTATTGTTCTCGAAGAAAACTACGGCCGCGTCATCGAACGT
>JBEEHI010000281.1:0-6652 GCA_041167305.1 Verrucomicrobiota bacterium | reverse complement strand
AGAGGTGGTCAGCGATCCGCGCGCGTTTGAAACGCACGGGCGTTACCGGACGACTGCGGTGTATTTTTCGATCCTTGCCCTGTATGTGCTCGGTGTTCCCATTCGCATCTTGAATCAGATTTATCGGCGTTTTTGCGAACAAGGTTTGCCCTTGGAGACGCCGAACTGGCGCATGCCGCACGACAAGATCCGATCCGACTGGCGGGGCTTCCTTAGGATCGCTCGCGCGGAAAACGGGCTGGCAGAGCGAAATACAGGATCGGCAGGATCGCGACCACGATCGCCGGCGCGATGGGCAGGAGCCGGAAAAACTGGGCGTACGTCTCGGAGCTAAAATGCGTGGCCACGCCGCCCCACAGGGAGCCGAGGAGCATCGTAACCGCCAGTGATTCAAAGATGAGGAAATACCGGAGCTTCATAGTCGCCCGCTAATTCCTACCCGCTCGCCATTCAATCTCCGCTCGGTTGGCGACCCGTACTGCAGTGGCCATCATGTGGCTGCGCCGGCCGTTCTCGAACAGTCCCGTCACGATAAGACCGGTCGGGTGAGTACCTACTCCGTCGAGCTGGAAGAAATCGCCCGTGACCAGAGGAGCATCGTCGTCCCGCTGGATAATCATCACCTTTCCCGCGTACGCGCGCTCGTAATCCCGCGCGGTAGCCTTCTCCGGCGACGGAATTTCCAGGGTGACGTGGGAGGCGCGGGCGAGAGGGATTGAATTCATAAGGCGCCCGTTTGGAAGCGTGGACCGGCAATTTAACCCATGCCTGTCATATCCCTAACGATAGTTGTGAGTGATCGGGCCGGATCAGCGCTTAGTAATCTTTCCTAACCGCCTAGGAAGTTTTCCGGTTGTGCGTTCCGGCTAGCTCCCGATTGCGAGAGCCCGCGCAAATGGATTTCGTCTATGGCATGGCGAATAAGGACAATACCGAATCGAGACAGGATACGGAGCCCGGCTCAGAGACTATCCGGGGACGGCTGCAGGGTTTGGCGCAAAAGACCGCAGCCCTGAACGAGACCCTCGCGCGAGTGGAAAAAAATCTGAGCGAAGCCAGCGGGGAAGCGAACTCGTCCGGGCGCAGCGATTGATCAGACCATTTTTTCTCGCTCACACGATTTGTCGAATATGCCTACCAGGAAAAAGAGCAAAACAAGCAAACGGGCAGTCGTTGAACCGAGCAAAGGCGATCGGCGTTATGCACGGCGCAACAAGGAGGGACAGTTCAAGAAACAGGTCAGCGTAGGCCGATCGCTCGCCGCCGACCGCAAACGGACGGCGAAGACGAAGGTCAAAAAAGGCCAGGGCGACCGCGGCGATGTAGCGAAGTAGCAAATCAACGTATGGACTGGGGAGATGGTCGGGAAGCCACCATCACGCAACTGCAGCGGCAGATTCGCGAGACGGGAAGCTTTGTGGATCGGGCGATCGTTCGTGAGATTAAGATCGCGAGCGAGCTCTTCGCGGAAAAGCACGCGGCGTGGGAGGAAGTTCGGGAGCTGGCCGAGCGTTGGGAGAAAAAAAGCGTGTCCGACATAAAGATCCTGGAAGCGATCCGGTGGATCAATCGGAGTGCGAGTTGCTGGAAGACGGTACCGCGCGTTCATCCGATTGACGCTGAGCCGCCGGACCTATTATCGGGGACCAGCTAAATGGATAACGCCGCGATAGCGGAGTTGCTGGCGCGAGAAGCGAAAACTGCGCAATATCATTGGGGCAGGGCTTTCCGGCGCGCGGCGCGCGCGGCTCTTATGTGGCCGGTGGAAGCGGGCGAATTATTTGCCGCAGGCAGGCCTTTGGAGGAGCTGGCTGGAATTGGCCCGGCGCTCGCGCGCCACGTGACTGCGTGGCTGGAGCGGCCGCCAAAGAAGATGAGACCGCCGTCCATCCGCCGGGAATTTCTCACGCTTGCTCAAGCCAAAAAAGCGCTCGCGAAGAATCCGAGTTGGAGCTCGCAACTAAAGGGCGACCTCCAGATGCACAGCGAATGGAGTGACGGGTCTTCCTCTCTGGCGGAAATGGCGGCCGGCGGGATGGAGCGCAATTACCGCTACATCGCGATTACCGATCACACGAAGGGATTGAAAATAGCCGGCGGTCTGGATGAGAAACGGTTGGCTAAACAGGGCCGCGAGATCATTGCCCTGAACAGACAACTGGCCAAACAGGGTCGCGAGTTCACCGTTTTGCGCTCAGCGGAATTGAATCTGTCACCGGACGGGGAGAGCGACATGGAAACGAAATCTCTAGAGCAACTTGATTTGGTTCTGGGCTGTTTTCATTCCGCGCTCAGGCGAAAGGAAGATCAAACGACCAGATACATTGCGGCCCTGCGGAATCCCGACATTCAAATACTCGGACATCCCCAGACCCGGATCTATAACTACCGGGTAGGTCTTCATTGCGATTGGAGCAAAGTTTTCGCGGAGGCCGCGCGGCTCGATAAAGCGGTCGAGATCGATGGCGATCCGAGCCGGCAGGACTTGCGCGTTTCGCTTCTAAAACTGGCCCGGAAGGAAGGCGTGCGAATCTCCCTCGGCACCGACGCTCACCATCCCGATCAGCTTGCTTACATGGAGTTGAGTCTCGCGGCCGCCTTGAAAGCGAAAATCCCTGCCGAGCGCATCATCAACTTTCTGCCCCTTGACGACCTCACGTCATGGATCGTGCGCGTCCGCTCAGAGGACCGAACAAGTGTTAGCAGGCCGGCTATCAGGGTTTCGGCGACACTTTAATGCAGCCGTCTTCAGGGACGCTTGCGCGTGATCACGAAAGTCAAAGCCGGGCGAAGCTCACGCTGCCATTCGGGAGGAAAGTAAAACTCCACCCTTCAGTCATCGCCATCTTCGAGATGGCGTCCCAGTGACCGCTGGCCAACGTCTCCGGGAAAAGAAGGTGCAACCGTTCGCAGGAAAAGAGGCTCTCGCCCGTGTCGCGAATCTCGCCGCGGATCTTTTCGAGTTGAGTTTTCAACTTGGCCTTTATTGTCGGTGAATCTATCCGCGAAACGTGGACCAACCGTTCGCAATTGCTAACCAGACCACGCGGACTTCCGGTTCAAAGTTTCTCAAAGCGCACATCGCCGTTGGGGAAAAACGTAAAAGCCCACCTTTCGGTTATCGCAATATTCGCAATTTGTTCCCACTGGGCGTTTGTGGCTAGTTCCGGGCAGAGCCGGCGCAGCTCCCCCTGCGCGAGGACGGATTCGCCTGTGCGCTCAATGTCGGTTCGGATCTTCTCGATTTGAGCTCGCCACGGGTCCGGTGGGTTCGCGGCCATCATCGTTTCCGCGCCTTTCCCTTTTCTCTGAACGTCACGCGAATTCCAGGATCGTGAACAGTGGCTTCCCAGCCATTCGCTTCGGCGAAAGCCCTGATGAGTTCCTTGCGTTCGTCGCCCACACTATCACGGGGCCAGACGCGTTCGAGCTGCTGCTCAAACGCGACACAGAATTTCTTCGCCTTGAGGCGTTCCCGAATGTGATTGGCGAGCGCGTCCAGATAAGACTGTCGTTCGTCCTACGAAAAACCCGGCACGGTATCTCAGAAAACATCCGGCCCTGGGTTCTGGCGCGAAGAAACGCTGGCGGCTGTTTCTCGACTCCGTGTCGGATCTTAAGCACATTGCAATTGTGGCCCGTAAAGCAGACACCCAATCAGGTAAACGGCGCCAGGCTGGCGGTGGGCCTCTTCCCCAAACACCGCTCGAACGCCAGGCGCGACTTTATGAGATTACGCTCTCCTCAATCGCGGATTTCGCTTACATCTTCGATCGCAAAGGCCGGTTCATTTTTGCCAATCAGGCCCTCGCTAAATTATTGGGCCTGACGCCGGAGGCGATGGTGGGGAAGAATTTCTTCGACTTGAATTATCCGGCGGACCTGGCCGGACAGCTCCAGCGGCAGATCGAGCATGTCTTCACAGCGAAGGAAATCGTGCAGGACGAAACGCCCTTCACAAGCCCGACGGGAATAGACGGCTATTATGAATATATTTTTCGCCCGGTGCTCGCCGCTGACGGGACGGTGGAAATGGTCGCGGGCTCAACGCGCGATATTACAGAGCGGAAAAAATCCGAGCGGGCGCTTGGAGAGAGCCAGGAACGTTTTCGGCTCCTCGTGGAGGGTGCGCGGGATTACGCGATGTTTTTGCTCGACCCCGGGAACGTCATCACGTTTTGGAACGTTGGGGCTGAGCGGATTTTTGGCTGGAGTCACAAGGAAGCCATCGGGCAGAGCGGCGCGATGATTTTTACGCCGGAAGACCGCCTGAAGGGCGAGGTAGAGAAAGAGATCAGCACGGCTTTGAAAGAGGGCCGCGCCCTCGATCGCCGTTTTCATCTGCGCAAAGATGGCTCCCGGTTTTGGGCGGACGGCGTCCTCATGCGGCTCGACGACGAGAACGGGAAACCGCGGGGCTTCGCGAAGGTCGCCCGTGACGCCACGGACCAGCGGCGAGCGGAGGATGAGCTGGCCCATGCCCGTGATGAGATGGAGCAGCGGGTCGTCGAGCGGACGCGCGAATTATTGGCCACGAATAACGAACTGGAGCGGACCATGGCGGACCGCCAGCAGCTCGAACGCGAGCTGCTCGAAATCAGCGAGCGGGAGAAACGGCGGATCGGCGAGGATCTCCATGACATGGTTTGCCAGGAACTAACGGCGACAGCATTGTTCCTGAAATCGACTGCGCAGCGGATAGCCCCTGACAGTGCCGCGGCCGCGAAGACGCTGGAAGAATCCGCGCAAACGGTGAACCGCAACGTAGTGCTTGCCCGAAAACTGGCGGGGGGATTGCAGGCGATCGAACTGACCGCGTCTGGTTTGAAGAATGCCTTGCGCGACCTCGCCGCGGGCGCTTGCGATAACAGCGGAATAAACTGTCACGTCAAGATCGCGCGCGGAGTCCAGGTGCCCGACGACACGGTGGCCCTCCACCTCTACCGGATCGCGCAAGAAGCAGTCACCAACGCCGTGAAGCATTCCGGGGCGAAGAATGTGTTGGTGACGCTGGACCGCAACGACACCCACACCTGCATCAGCGTGCAGGACGACGGAAAGGGTTTTTCTCCGCGGAAGCGCGGAAAGGGGCTCGGCCTCCACATGATGCGCTACCGGGCGAACGCCCTCGGCGGTGAATTGAAGATTCAGCGACGCCGCACGGGCGGCACCGATATTACCTGCGTGATCCCGACGAAACGGTGAGCTGTTTCTTAATTTGGGTCGCATTATGATGCGAGCGAAGCCCACCGCCGCCGCGATTTCTAATGAAGATGGCCACTAAGCTGGAGATCTCCAAGCGTCCGCGCTCGGCAAAGAAAAAGCCGACGTCCGGACCGAGTGCGAAAGAGGCGCGCCGGCAGGCCATCGAGCCGGACGTGAAATCGACCAACGCGCTCGGGACAGGTCCAGTCGCGAACCCGAAGTGCGCTTTGCCGGAGTCGATCCGGATCGTGGTCGTGGACGATCATCCGCTCTTCCGGCATGGCTTGATCCAGTTGCTCACTTCCGATGACGGCTTCGCGGTTTGCGGCGAAGCGGGCAGCGCCGGCGAAGGGATGGACGTCATCCGCAAAACGAAACCGCACCTGGTGATCGCAGACCTGGGGTTAAAAGGAACGAACGGGATCGAGCTGACGAAAATGATCGTCGCCGAGTTTCCGCACATCCCGGTTCTGATTCTTTCCATGCACGACGAATCGCTTTACGCGGTGCGCTCGCTGCGAGCCGGCGCGCGTGGTTACGTGACCAAACAGGAAGCGCTCGGCAGTGTGCTCGAAGCGGTCCGCGAAGTGATGGATGGCCGCACCTATCTCAGCCCGAAGATGGCGAGCCAGGTGATTTCGAAAGTGGTGGTGAATCGCGTCGCGCCTGATGAGGAGATCACCGATCGATTGAGCGACCGCGAGTTGGAAGTGCTGGAGATGATCGGAGCGGGGAAGGAAGTGAAGGCAATCGCCAAGACGCTGAACCTTAGCCCGAAGACGGTCGAGACGCATCGGACCCACATCAAAGAGAAGCTGAATCTCGAGAACGCTCGGCAGGTGGCGCGCTTCGCCGTCCAGTGGGTCGCCGAGCGCGGCATCTGAATTGGAACGCAATTTTAGCGTTTCGGCTTGAGCAGCGGAAATAGAATCACGTCGCGGATCGATTCCGCGCCGGTCAGCAGCATCACCAATCGGTCGATCCCGAGTCCGAATCCGCCCGCCGAGGGCATTCCGTGTTCGAGTGCGAGCAGAAATTCTTCGTCGAGCTTTTGGGTTTCTTCGCCGGCCTGCTCGAGTAAGCGTTGCCGTTGGACAGTCGGGTCGTTCAGCTCCGTGTAACCGGGCGAAATTTCCTGGCCGTTGATGATCAGCTCGTAAACATCCACGAGCGAATCGTCCTCGGCGTTCTGTTTCGCCAGCGGCACCAGTTCCTTCGGGCAATGCGTCACGAACAACGGGTCGAACGTTTTTTCTTCGACCATCTTTTCGAATACCTGCTGCGTGACTTCGTAGTCCGCCATCCGCGGATTGATCTCCACTCCTAGCTCCGCGCAACGCTCGCGCCGTTTTTCAGTCGTGTAATCGAACCACTCGGGATCGATCTCGCGGATCAGATCGCGATACCGCGCCCGCCGCCACGGCCGGGTGAGGTTAAGCGTGCGCGT
>JBEEHI010000280.1:0-4754 GCA_041167305.1 Verrucomicrobiota bacterium | reverse complement strand
GCCTGGCGCGAATGGCTGCTGCGCGCGATCGCTGGCAGCGCTGCGCAGATGCAAATCATGTACGGGGTCCACGGCGAGCGGCGGCTTCTTGAATACGAGATCCCGTGGCTGGCCGGCTACGAAAACTCGAAGCCGGTGCGCGTCGGGAATGCCGCGTCCGAGCAATTCCAGCTCGATGTTTACGGCGAAATGCTGGCGGCGATGTACGTCGCGCACCAGGCCGGGATCAAGACGAGTGACGAGGACTGGCGCTTGCAAGTCGCGCTCATGAAGTTCCTCGAAACGAAATGGCGCGAGCCGGACGAAGGAATCTGGGAAGTGCGGGGCGGACGAAAGCAGTTCACGCACTCGAAGATGATGGCGTGGCTGGCGTTCGATCGCGCGGTGAAGCTGGTGGAGGATTGCGATTGCGTAGCAACCGAACACCACGAACGCTGGCAACAAATCCGCGACGAGATTCACGCCCAGGTCTGCGAGCAGGGTTACAACGGGAAGAAGAAAGCGTTCACCCAGGTCTATGGCGGGGAGGAACTGGACGCGAGCCTGTTGACGATGCCGCTCGCAGGATTTCTGCCGATCGATGACGAACGCGTTGTGAGCACCATCGAAGCGATCGAGCGAGAGCTGATGCGCGATGGTTTTGTGCTGCGTTATCGGACCGAACGCAAGGTGGATGGATTGCCCGGCTCAGAAGGCGTGTTTTTGCCGTGCTCGTTCTGGCTCGCCGATTGCCTGCACCTGATGGGACGAACGAGCGAAGCTCGCGAACTCTTCGAGCGCCTGCTGAAATTGCGGAACGACCTCGGCCTCCTCTCCGAGGAATACGATCCGCGGGCGAAACGTCAGCTCGGCAATTTTCCCCAGGCCTTCACCCACGTCGCACTCGTAAACACGGCAAACCTGTTGTCAGGACGGGTAAGGCGAAAGCATCTGACCGGGCGGAAGGAATGATCCGCTTTTTGCTGTTTTACACATAAGAATCACTGGCTATTTTGTCGGGTGTTCCCGCGTCTGCTCTCCCTTGCTGTCGTTCTGTTTTCTGTCGCCTCCGTGTCGGCCGACACCTTCGTCGTCACTAATACAAACGACAGCGGACCCGGTTCGCTGCGGCAGGCGATCACCGATGCGAATACGCATGCGAATGGCGCCGACGGTGACACGATCCGTTTCAATATTCCCGGTGGCGGCGTCCACACGATCACGCTGACTTCCGCTTTGCCTGACATTACCGAAAGTCTTTACGTCGATGGCACGACCCAGCCCGGTTTTAATAGATTGCCGCTCATTGAGCTAACCGCGATGCCGGGTTTGGCGGTGGACGGATTGCGAATTGCGGCTGCCGGAATAGCGATCACCGACCTGATTGTTAACGGCTTTCAGAACGGAATTAACATCGGTCCTTACGGCGACACTCATATTTGGCAATGTTACATCGGCACGGACAAGACCGGCACCCAGGCCGCGCCGAATGATCGCGGAATTCTGGTAAGCCAGGCTGGCGACGTTACCATCGGCGATTACCACCCGGGATTCGGGAACGTGATTTCCGGAAACCGTTTGGAAGCGATCAAGGTGACGCAAGCCGATCCGAACTCGACCGCGACGCAAACGATTGTGATCCAAGGCAACTACATTGGGACGGACGTGACCGGAACTCAGGCGTTGCCGAATTGCACCGCAACCGCAAATGGTACGCAAGTCGCGGCCGCGGTGAATGTGAATTGCCGGTATGCGCGGATCGGAAATTACGGAGCGAGCGGTTTGATCAATGTCATTTCGGGGAATTTGGCCGGAGGAATCCTGGCTCGCGGCCAGGGTATCGTCGTTGCTGGAAATTACGTTGGCACCACCGTCTCTGGTAATGCGGCGCTGCCGAACACCGGTGCCGGGATAACGGTTGAGGGAACCGGCGTCGCGATCGGGGCTTTGAGTTTCGACGCGTTGAATATCGTCTCTGGCAATACCGGGCCCGGTATTCTCCTCGACGTTTCCGATAACGCGACCGTGATCGGCAATTTGATCGGCACGGACGTTTCGGGAAAATCTGCCATACCCAACGGGGCGAGCGGAATCGTGATCGCAGGCTCCGGCCACCACGTGATTGGAGGCAGCAATCAGGGTGCGGGTAATGTTATCTCGGGCAATCTCGGCTCGGGGATCGCGTTGCTTGTTGTTCCTTCTCGTCTCTTTCCCACGCAGAGTGAATTTCCGCCCTTCAGCAATATCATTCAGGGAAACCTCATTGGAACGGATATAACCGGCGCCGCGGCGATGCCGAATGGCGCAGACGGGATTTACTTCAGCGCTGGCCATATTGGCTTCCCGTCGCTGAATGTCGTCGGCGGGCCGATGCCGTCGGCGCGTAACGTGATCTCGGGAAATCTCGGCAACGGAATTCAACTGGCTGGTAGAGCGCAGAACACACGCATCCAGGGAAATTTGATTGGGACGACCGCCGATGGATCCACCCCGCTCGGTAACGGGAAGGATGGCGTGCTCATAATCGAGCCGTTTACCAATTCGATCGGCGGCCTGGCGGGCCCCAAGGCCGAAGCCGGAAATACGATTGCGTTCAATCTGCGGAATGGAATCACCCTTCGGGATTCGTCGAGCAATCCATCCGCTCAACGCATCTCTGCGAACTCAATTCACGATAATGCCCAGCTCGGGATCGATCTCGGCGATAATGGACCGACGCCGAACGACGCCGGCGACGGCGATACCGGCGCGAACCAGCTGCAAAACTTTCCCGTTCTCTCTGCCGCCTTTGGCTTCAACGGCGACCTAACAATCTACGGCACCCTCAATAGCGTCGCGTCAAAGACGTTCACTCTGGAGTTCTTCGCGAACCAGGCGGCTGATAGTTCCGGTTTCGGCGAAGGCCGCGTTTTCCTCGGCCAGGCAAACGTCACCACGAATAGTTCCGGCGACGCCAGTTTCAACGTCACGTTTCCGTTGCCGGCGAACGTCACAGCGGTGAGCGCGACGGCAATCGATTCGAGCGGTTACACCTCCGAGTTTTCCGCCGATGCCACGATTTTGGCATCCTCACCCAGCCCGCCGCCCATTGGCGCGACGCCTGTTTTGCTCGCCACGCACGCGGACCATCTGCTGAACATTTCGACGCGCCTGCGAGTGGAGCCGGGCGATCACGGATTAATCGCCGGATTCATCGTGACTAGGACTGAGCCGAAGAAGGTGATTGTGCGCGGCCTCGGGCCTTCGCTGTCGCAATTCGGCGTGCCCGGAGTGTTGGCCGATCCCACGTTCTATGTGGTTCGCACCGACGTGCCGTTCCGAGATCCCCGTGCTTTTGTGGGCAGCAACGACAACTGGAAAAACGATCAGCGGTCCGAAATCGAAAACACCGGTATCGCACCGACGAATGATTTAGAGTCCGCCCTCGTTCGAACTCTCGAGCCGGGTTGGTATACCGCGATCATGAGCGGAAATGGCAATGGCAGCGGCGTCGGGCTGATCGAAGTCTACGATCTTTCAGCCGGCTCAAAGTCGATCCTCGCGAACATCAGCACGCGGGGTTATGTCGGCTGGGGCGACAACGTGATGATCGCCGGTTTTATTATTGGAGGGAGTGGTCACGGCGGAACCACCGTCGTCATCCGCGGGATTGGGCCGTCGTTGAGCCCGGGAATTCCGGACGCGATGTCCGACCCACTCTTCAACCTTTACGACGCCAATGGCACGTTCCTGGCCGTTTCGAATGACTGGCGGACCACAGGGACCGCGGACCTCGTCCGGGCGGAGGGGTTGGCTCCGACGGACGATCGCGAGGCTGCGCTTTATATCAGTCTTGCTCCCGGCAATTACACTGCGATTCTGCGCGGCGTGAACAGCTCCGTGACTGGGGTCGCTGTTGTCGAAGTTTACGACGTCGGTCATTGAGTGGCCGCGAGCGCGCTCGATCAGACGCTTTGCACCAGCCGCTTGATGGCGTCTTCGCCGGTGACGATGCCGATGAGGTTTCGTTGCGAATCGATCACGGCGGCGAGGCCGAGGCGAGCGGCGCGCAGGCGCTGGATGATTCGATAGGCGGGCTCGGCGTCCCGCGCGATGACGATGCGGCGCATGTAACGACTGAGTGATTCGCGATGTGTTTCCTCGAGCAGAATGTCGAGCGTGTTGATCAGGCCGATGGCTTCGCCATCTTCGGAAATCACCGGCAGGCGTTCGATGCTGTGGAGGGCGCTTAACCGTAACGCCTCTTCGATTGGAGTGTCGGGTCGTAGCACGACTGCACTCGCCAGCGGCACCATCACGTCGGACGCCCGGACATTCCGGAAATCGACGACGTTATGAATCATGGCGCGCTCCGTCGAAGTCAGGGAGCCTTCGCGTTCGCTCTGGACGGCGATCTGTTTCAATTCTTCGCGCGCGATGAATATCCGGCCCGGCTCGGCGGTGCGGCGGCGCAGAAGAAGCCGCCCGGCGCGATCCCCGATTTCCAGGATGGGCCAGAGCAGGATCGAGATCCATTCCAAGACGCCGCCGAGCGCGGCGAGGGCGCGGAACGGGAAGCGGCGGAAAAGCGTTTTGGGCAGAACGCTGAGGACGAAAAGATAAAACGGAAGCGCGATCAGGATCGCCAGTCCGAAACCGAGCGTTCCAAATTGAGCGACGACTAATTTGGTGAGGAGGAGCAAACCGAGGATGTTGGCGAAATTGGTGACGAGCAGGACGGTGATGAGCAGGCGCTCCGGGCGTTTCGTGAGCCGGTCGAGCCGCAACGCGGCGGG
>JBEEHI010000279.1:0-12052 GCA_041167305.1 Verrucomicrobiota bacterium | reverse complement strand
CGAAGAAATTCTTTACCGAGCTGAAGCGGCGCAAGGTTTATCGCGTGGCTGTGGCTTACGCGGTCCTGGCCTGGCTGCTGATTCAGATCGCGACCCAGACGTTGCCTTTTTTCGAAATTCCGGCGTGGACCGTGCGGCTTATCATCGTCGCGCTGGTGCTCGGTTTTCCGGTGGCCGTTCTTCTTTCCTGGCTGTTCGACCTGACGCCGAGCGGCATCAAACGCACGGACGACATCGACGAGGTGAAAGCACCCGCTCCAATCGCCACCGCGAAAGCGCCAGCCCCGCTGCCGCCGGAAAAAAGCATCGCGGTCTTGCCGTTCGAGAATCTCAGCGACGACCAGCAGAACGCCTATTTCGCGGACGGTATCCAGGACGACATTCTCTCGAGCCTGGCGAAGGTGGCGGACCTGAAAGTGATCAGCCGCACGTCGGTGCGCCAATACCGTGGCGGCACTCGCAACTTGCGCGAGATCGGCGAAGCGCTCGGCGTCGCTTATGTGATGGAAGGGACCGTGCGACGCGAGGCGAACCGGGTCCGGATCAATGCCCAGCTCATCGATGCTCGCACCGATCTCCACGTTTGGAACGACACCTACGATCGCGAGATCACCGATCTGTTCTCGCTCCAGACCGAGCTGGCGCGACGGATCGCGTTTGCCTTGCGCGCCAATCTTTCGCCACAGGAAAAAGCCAGCCTCCAAGTCCATCCGACGAGCGATCTCGATGCCTACGATCTGTTCCTTCGCGCCCGTGATCTGTTTCGCTGGAGCGGTTCCGGCGATCCGCACGAAAATGGCGAGCGCGCCCTGCGGCTCCTCGAGGAAGCGGTGGCCCGGGATCCGTATTTCTCGCTCGCTTACTGCCTCATTTCGCGTTTTCACGGCGAGCTTTACTGGTTCGGTTACGATCGGAGCCGAAGCCGGCTGACGCAGGCAAAGATCGCCGCGGACACGGCCTTGCGCCTTCAGCCGGACTCGAGCGATGTCCGCCTCGCCCTCGCCTACTATTATTATTTCGGCTACCGCAATTACGAGCTGGCGCACACCGAACTCGCCATCGCACACGCCGCCGCGCCGAACGATGCCGAAGCTTGGGATGCATCGGGCGCCATCAATCGGAGGCAGGGCCGTTGGGAGGAAGCGATTTCCAATTTCGAAAAAGCGAGGGAACTCGATCCCCGAAATCCTTCCGTGCTCTGGAATCTGGCGGATACCTACGCCTGCCTGGGTCGCAACGACGAAGCCGCGCGCAGTTTCGCGAAAGGAATCGAGGTCAACCCCGAGGCACACTTTTTTTCGGTTGAGCAAGCCGCGATCCCGCTGAGATCGGAAGGCAACATCGCCCCGCTGCGCGCCGTTTTGCGCGATATTCCGGGGGATTTCGACCCGGGTGGGGGCATTACCAATATCGCGGTGCGGGTCAGCCTGATGGATCGAGATTATGATGGGGCAGAGAGGCTGCTGAAGGCCGCGCGTTATGAAAGATTTCACGACATTGGCGTCGGCGGCCCGGCGTCGATCCTGGATGGATACACGTTTCCCCGAGCGTGGTACGAAGGGTTGATTGCACGCGGGCGGTCCGACATTGGTGCGGCGGAGCGCGCCTTTGCATCTGCCCAGAAGGTTGTCGAAGCCGATCTCGCCCAGGCCCCGGACGACGCCAAGCTGGTGGCGATGCTTGGACTGGTGCACTCGATGAAAGGCCGCCATGAGGATGCGATCGCGGCAGGACAGCGCGCTGTCGAGCTGCTGCCGATTTCCAAAGATGCCTACGATGGTCCGCTCATCGCGACGAAGCTGGCGGTGATTTACCTCGCGGCCGGGCAGGGCGATCGCGCGATCGAGTTACTCCAGGAACTCATCACGATTCCAAATGGCCCGACGCCCGGAACGTTGCGGGCCGAGCGCGAGTGGGATCCGCTGCGGAGCGATCCGCGCTTCGAGAAGCTTATGGGAACATAGGCTTTCAGCCTGTGTTCCGTACAGCTGCTTTGCCGGCACGCCCCAGTGCCGGACACGTGTCAGTGCGGGCGGCGCGCAGTTCGGGCTTGCTGCGCACGAGGCCGCTGCCTTAAGTGGGGCGGTGACGCGTTTCAACCCGCCAGCGAGCTAAAAATGGCGTTAAGCAGATTTTGGGTCGTTCTCTTCCTCGCTTCGATCGCCTATCTCTTCGTCCTGCTGTTTAGCGGACGATTCTACGCCATCGAATTTGCCGTGAACGGCAAGAAGGACGAGCCGCTGCTGCAACGCGAGTTTTACGTCGAGAAAGCGTCGCCGGAATTGCGGAGCAGCCTGGAGAGCGCGCCCGACCACGCGGTCACAATCGGCCGCGAGCAATTCAAGATCGATAACGGCGTAGTGAAGGTTTACTCCGGCAAACAGGCTGCGGATGGAATTCTGCCGACGTGCAAAAGCACCATCCTCGATCTGCTCTTGCCGCTGATCGCGTACCTGTCGTTCTTCAGCGGCATCCTGCAATTGTTGATCGACAGCGGGGCTTCGGAACGCGTCGCGAAACTTCTCAGTCCGATTTTCGTTCGTGTTTTTCCCGAAGTGCCGCGCGGTCACCCCTCGATCTCGTATATGACATTGAACTTCGCTGCAAATTTTCTCGGGCTCGACAGCGCGGCGACACCTTTCGGCTTAAAGGCGATGGAGAGTCTGCAAGAATTGAACAAGGACAAGGACCGCGCGAGCAATCCGCAGATCATGTTCCTTTGTTTGCACGCGGCCGGGCTCACGCTCATCCCGACGTCGATCATTAGTTATCGCGCGGCGCAACACGCGCTGAATCCGGCGGACGTGATGCTGCCTTGCATCATTACCTCCTTCATCGGCACGGTCGCGGCGCTCGTCCTGGTCGGCCTTCGCCAGCGGATCAATTTGTTTAACGCCACCATCGTCGTCGCCATCGGCGGCATCGTGGGCGTTATCACGGGATTGCTCATTTACATCACCCGGCTCGATCTCATCAGCAAAAGCCATTTCACCGGCAATCTCTCCAACGGCGTGTTGCTGAGTCTTATCCTGGTGATTATCGGCTACAGTTTGTGGCGCGAGAAACAATTCAGCGCCAAAGGCACCACCATTTTCAATTCGTTCGTCGAAGGTGCCTACAACGGCCTGACTGTCGGGCGCATTATCTTCCCTTATATTCTCGGTATGCTGGTCGCGATCTCGCTTTTTCGAAATAGCGGATTGTTCGACATGTTCGCGGCCGCGCTGGCGTGGATCTTTCGCGCCTTCGGCGTGAACGAACAGATCGTGAATGCGTTGCCCATCGCAATTCTTCGGCCATTCAGCTCAGCCGGCAGCCGCGGATTTCTCATCGACGCCATGGGCACATACGGCGCCGACTCCTTTACCGGCCGGCTCGCCTGCGTTTTCCAATGCGCGGCCGAGACTACCTTCTATGTCATCGCCGTTTATTTCGGGAGCGTGAAGATCAAGCACACGCGATACGCCCTGAGCACCATGCTCCTTGTGGACCTGATCTGCGTCTGCGCGGCCATCTTCGTCTGCCTCGCATTCTTTCAATTGCCGGCAGGCGCTCCAGCCGCGCCTTAACTGAGGCCGCTGCAGCTCAAACCATGTTCGCGACAAAATCGCGGCCATCGAATACCGCAAGGTCGTCCAGTTTTTCGCCGGTTCCGACGAAGCGCGTCGGGAGGCCGAGTTCGTCCTGGATCGCAATGACGATCCCGCCTTTGCCGCTGCCGTCGAGCTTGGTCACAATCAATCCGGTAAGGCCGATTGATTGATGGAATTCGCGCGCCTGGGAGAGGGCGTTGCTGCCGGTGGTAGCGTCGACGACGAGCAAGGTTTCATCGGGCGCTTTCTCATTTTGTTTCGCCAGGCTGCGTTTCACCTTGCTCAGTTCCGCCATCAAATTGCTTTTCGTGTGCAACCGACCGGCCGTGTCGCAGATGAGGAACTCGACGTTCTTGCGATCGGCTGCTTCGTAGGCTTCGTAGCAAAGGGACGCCGGGTCGGCGTTGTAGGGGCCGCGGATCATTTCCACGCCGATCCGTTCCGCCCAGACGCCGAGCTGCTCGATAGCCGCCGCCCGAAAGGTGTCCGCGGCGGCGAGCATGACGCTGTGGCGATTTCGTTTGAAATAATGCGCCAGCTTCGCGGTCGACGTGGTTTTGCCCGTGCCATTGACGCCTACGATCAACAGCACCTTCGGTCTGGCCGGATGCGGCGTTATCGGCAACGGCGCCATTGGCAAGATGTGGCCGATCTCATCGCGCGCGACCTCTGAGATGTCGCTCGAAGTGATCGCGCTGTGTTGCGCGCGCTCTTTCAGCGCTTCGATGATGCGCAGTGTCATCGGCCCGCCGAGATCGGCCCGGATCAGCATCTCCTCCAGTTCATCCCAGTCGACCGGGCGGCCGGTGAATTTTTGGACGAGTGACTTAAGGAAATTCATTAGGTGTTCGCTGAGCCTGCATCTGTCATCCCGAGCGAAGTCGAGGGATCTCTAAATTTGCCTTCGGAACGAAACGCTACCCAATGGAGCGCGCACTCAAATTACAGCAAGAGATTCTTCGACTGCGTTTCGCTTCTGCGAAACTTCGCTCAGAATGACAGGTGGGTGTTATCCGGCACCTTCACTCGCGGGCGGCGCGGCTTCGCGGAGCGGCCGGGTGAGATCGTCCTTCACGCGATCGAGGATCCCATTCACAAAGCGACCCGAATCCGGTCCGCCGAAAGTTTTCGCCAGTTCGATCGCTTCGTTAATTGAAACGACCGGCGGAATGTCATCGCGATAAAGCATTTCGTAGATCGCCAGCCGCAAAACATTTCGATCCACGGCGGAAATGCGGCGAAAATCGTAGTTCTCGCAGTATTTCCGGATGCGATCGTCGATCTCTGGCAGATGCTCGATCATCCCATCGATCAGCGGCTGCGCGAACTGTCGGACGCGCGGCACGGCGGGACAAAACTCCCAAAACTCTTCCATCTTCTCCGGCGCGCCGTCGCCATGGAGGTCGCGCCAAAAATGAAATTGCACGGCTGCCTGCCGCGCTGCTCGCCTTTTTCCCATACTTACTCCGCGCGCAAATCGTCCAGGACTTCGCCGACGGTCACGGCGGCGCGCGCCGCTTCCGTTCCGCGATTGATTTCGGGTTCGAGGCAGCGTTCGCGCGCCTGTTGTTCATTCTCCAGGCTCAGGACCGCGTTGATCACCGGCACGCCATGATCGATCGCGATCTGCTGCAGTGCGTCGGTCACCGAGCGCGCCAAATTCTCGGCGTGACTCGTTTTTCCCTGGAGGATGACGGCGAGTGCGAGGATCGCCTGCGCATTTTTTTTGAGCGCGATCTCTCGAACGACGACCGGGATTTCAAACGCACCCGGGACCTGATGAATCGAGATATCGGCAGCCGGCGCCAGCGCGCGCAGCTCCGCCACGGCGTGGTCGACGAGGCCCTGGACATAGAGCCGGTTGAACAAACTCGCCACAATCGCGAAATGTTGTTTGCGGCCGGAGGCGCGGGGCCGCGACGGAGCGTGTTTCGACATCAGAGCGTGTGCCCCATCTTGGTCCGCTTCGTCTCGAGGTAACGCGCATTATGCGGGTTCGCTTCGCTGCGGATCGGCACCTGTTCCACCATCTGAATCCCGTAACCCTCCAGGCCCACGACCTTCTTCGGATTGTTCGTCAGGAAACGAAACTTGCGGACCCCGAGATCGAACAGAATCTGCGCGCCGAGCCCGTAATCGCGCAAGTCGGTGGCGAACCCGAGCCGGGCATTGGCCTCAACCGTGTCTAGACCTTCCTCCTGCAATTTGTAAGCGTGAATCTTCGCCGCCAGCCCGATGCCGCGGCCTTCCTGGCGCATGTAAACCAGGACGCCGTTGCCTTCGTCCGAGATTTGTTTCAGCGCGGCGTGAAGCTGGTTCCCGCAATCGCACCGGCGCGATCCGAATACGTCACCGGTCAGGCATTCGCTATGGACCCGCACCAGCGTCGGGCGAGTCTTGGAGATTTTGCCTTTCACCAGCGCCAGGTGATGCGCGCCATCCAGCTTCGAACGGTAAAGATGCAAATCGAAGTCCCCGTATTCCGTCGGCAACTTCACCACCTGCTCGGCTTCCACCAGTTTTTCTTTGAGCCGGCGGTGCGCGATCAGGCTCTGGATCGTGCAGATGCGCAGCCCGTGTTTCTTGCGGAACTCCATCAGTTCCGGGAGCCGCGCCATCGTTCCGTCGTCGTGCAGGATTTCGCAAAGCACACCGGCCGGCTGCAATCCCGCCATCCGCGCGAGATCGACCGCCGCTTCCGTGTGCCCCGCCCGGCGCAACACTCCGCCATCTTTCGCCCGCAACGGAAAGACATGTCCCGGCTGCACCAGATCGTCCGGCGTCGATTTCGGGTCCGCGATCGTCTTGATCGTCGCCGCTCGATCATGCGCGCTGATGCCCGTCGTCACCCCGCGTGCCGCATCCACCGACACCGTAAAATCGGTCCGGTACATCTCCCGGTTCTGGGCCACCATCCGTTGCAGTCCAAGCTGCTCCGCCCGCTCATTCGCGATCGGCACACAGATGAGCCCGCGCCCATGCATCGCCATGAAATTGACCGCCTTCGGCGTCGCCTTTTCCGCCGCCATGACCAAGTCTCCCTCGTTCTCTCGGTCCGCATCGTCCGTCACGATCACAATCTTCCCCGCCGCGATGTCTTTCACGACATCGTCAATCGTATCGAATTTGAATTTTACCGGCGCGTCCGCGATCACGGAGATACCATTACTTTCAGGCCGCTTTCGAGCAATGTGAATTCGTGGAGGCTGCCGGATCTGCGGCAATAGAAAACGCGATACCAAGCCGGGGAACCCTTTGTTTGTGCGCAAACGAGAACTTCATGGAAAGAATTCCGTATAAGAAAGAAAGGTTTCCTATCAAGAAAGGTTCCTATTAAGAATGAATGTCAATCAATCAAGGCAGATCCTCCATCCGCTGCCTGCAACGAGGTGGTTCTTATGAGAATGGATCGACAGCTGGCGCGTCAAATCGGATGCAATGCCTTAAACCCTCACATCGACGTGGTCCTAAAACCGACGGCCGAGGACGAAGGCTATGAAATCTCGGGAACTCTCGAGAGCATCGAAAAGAAAAACCCGGAGGAAATTAACGATATCGTGCGCGCGATCGTGAAAGCCACGAACAAAGCCGGGTATGAGACGACCATCGACCCGGCCGGCGTGCTTCGATCCAAAACCGTGGGCGATCTTGTGGACGAGATTCGAAACTCCTCGTCAAACGGCTGAAGCCATGCGTCTCCGCGATCCTTTGCGAGTTGCCGCGCTCGCTCTCACATTTCTGGCCGGCCAAGTCGCCCTCGCGGGCGAGGAGACGGAATTCAGGGCCTTCACGGAGATCGTAAGAAAACCGGATCCACCGCGCATCGCGTTCAAGCTCGAAGCCTATCAGAAAGGAAAGCGTTCCGAGATCGTCTGGGATGCCGCCGCCCGCAGTGATAGCTCTTATCACGTTTGGGCGAAAACGAAAGATAACGCGAATTGGCACGAGATACCGTTTCATGTCCAGAAAATAAATCTGGATGAGGCGTCGGTCGGCCAGGTGGGACTCGTAACTACGGCGAAAATCGAAAGCGACGCGTCGTACAAAGTGACAGTCGATCCAAACGCTCAGCTTCATGTGGTGGACACCGCTCAACCTGTGGTGCCCAAGATCGAGGGTTACGAAATCAAAGGGGCCGATATCAAGCGCGACGAAGCTTATCTTGAGCTGCGCAATCTTTCCCCAAAGTTCGAGATCTTGGGCGGTAACGGAGCAGCGAATGGTTCCTTCCTGATCCGGCTTGGCCTGCGCAATAATGAGACCGACCCTTATGCGGGAGAAATTCTGGCCAAAGGTGACTTTAATTTCACTTCGAAGGACCGGACCAAGTATTTCAATAATCTGACCGGTCAGCTCCGCGGTTATTATTCAACCGACTGGGGCGATCCGAGCTCCTCTTTCTGTGGGTATTTTCAGACAGGCGTGCAGGGGAAAGTGGAGAGCGATCAAGTTTTCCGCAACGTCGATGCATCGGGAGGCGTCAGCGTTTATCTCAGAGTCAAAAATCCCCTCACCACTGCGCTACACAGTCTGTTTGTGCCGAAAATAAATGAAACTGGAACTGCACCCCTGTTTGTTTTTGGATATGAAGGCGTTTCTCATGTCGAGCAGGATCAATCGAAGAACAGCGGAAGCCAGCGGGTTACGGGAGACTTCTATTGGTCGATGCCCGTGGCCCGAAACATAAAGGTCCCTTCCGGCTGGGGAACTGATAAGGTTTTCGAAACAAAAATGTTCGACGTCGATTTTCTCGTCGACCTTCAAACTGTCTATGACATCGATAATAGCAAGTTCACAAATAACTCGAAGCTTGTTCTGGATTTCCACGCTCATAGCGCGGATGACAAGTCGCCTTCGTTTACGCTTACCTATGCGCGAGGCAAAGCCACGCCCACATTTCAGCACTTCGACGCTTTTCTCGCCGGCTTCAAAATACCGTTCTAACACCAGGTAGGGAGACAGCTCTCAACTGTTGGAGGGCAAACTCTCCGAGAATGCGGGCCGGGCGGCCATCGCCGTTACCATCAAAGCCGCAGCGCAAGATGCTATCAATCCTGCGCTCAACGTCGCCGCTTCCGCCGTTAACTCGGCGGTAGGTGTCGCTATCCTTTAGCGCGAACGTCGCGAGGCCCTTGGACCTCGACCGCCTTTTCGAGCAGGGGGAGCACAAGACGCAGAGCCTGATCGGTCCGCGCGTGCACGGTCAGCAACGGCTCGCCTTTCTCGACACGTTCCCCGACTTTCTTGATCCCTGACAGGCCGACGGCGAAATCGATGGCGTCGTCGGCGGTTTGGCGGCCGCCGCCGAGAAGGAGGGACACGCGGCCGATCGTTTCCGCATCCATTTTCGTGACTTTGCCGGCGGACTTCGCGACGAAAGGTTGGATCACCGGTGCGCGGTGGACGTCGCTGAGTTTCTCCAGGGAGGAGGCGTCGCCGTCCTGCGCGTAAACGAGCGAGATAAATTTCTTCCAGGCTGTCCCGTCCTGAAGCCAGGTGGCGAGCTGGGCGCGCTTCGCGGTTGAGACCTGCTCGGCCAGATCGAGCACTAGCTTCACCACATCCGGCGGACCGCCGCCTTGCAGGACCTCGACGCATTCAGCGACTTCGAGCGCGTTCCCGACGGTCCGGCCCAACGGCTCGTCCATCGGGCTGAGCAAATGCGTGATCTCCACGCCCATGAGTTTGCCCACCTTCGTCATCGCGGCGGCGAGTTGCTGCGCTTCTTTTTTCGTTTTCATGAACGCGCCGCTGCCGAATTTCACGTCGAGCACGAGGCGGTCGAGATTCTCCGCGAGCTTTTTGCTCATGATGCTCGCCACGATCAATGCTTGCGACGGCACGGTGCCGGTGACATCGCGCAACGCGTAGAGTTTCTTGTCCGCCGGGCAAATATCCGCGCTCTGCCCGACCATGAAAACGCCGATGCTTTTTAGCTGGGCGCGGGCGCGGCGTTCGTCGATGTGAATGTTGAACCCCGGGATGCTTTCGAGCTTGTCCAGGGTGCCGCCGGTAATGCCGAGGCCGCGGCCCGAGATCATCGGCACCCAGTTGTTGTCGCAGGCGAGCAGAGGAGCGAGGACGAGCGACGTCTTGTCGCCGATCCCTCCAGTCGAATGTTTGTCGACTTTCGGCGGCGATCCTTCCGGATATTCGAGCACGTTCCCGCTTTCCATCATGGCGGTCGTGAGGTGCTGCGTTTCCACGGCCGTCATTCCCTTGAAGAAGACCGCCATGGCCCAGGCGCTCATCTGGTAATCGGCGATCTCGCCCGAGGTAAATCCCTCGATGAGAAACTCGATCTCGTCCCTGGTCAGCTCCTGACCTTCGCGCTTTTTTTCAATGAGAGTGGGGACGTGCATGCGCATGCTTTTAAAGCTAATTCGATGCCCTTAACTCCGACTCTTCGAACGGATGCGAATTCGTTGTCGAAAGAAACGAATCGCCGACCTCCCAGCGCTTTGGGAGCGTAAAATGATCGGCCAATGTCGCGGCGACATCCGCGTACGTTTTCCGGACTCCGAGCGCCCGCGCTTCCCTGTTGTGCAGAACGAAAAGCGGGACCTGCTCCCGGGTATGGTCGGTGCCGCGGAACGTCGGATCGTTCCCGTGATCGGCGGTGATGATCACGAGATCGGCTGGCCGGATCTTTGTCATGAATTCGCCGAGCCATTGGTCGAACTGTTCCAGGGCCTGGCCGTAACCGGCGGGATCGCGGCGATGGCCGTAAAGCATGTCGAAATCCACCAGGTTGGCGAAGATGAGTCCTGCTTCGAGGCGCTCCCATTGTTCGGCGATGCGCTGCATTCCTTCCGCGTTCCCATCGGTCGGCAACGATTCCGTGATGCCTTGCCCCGCGAAAATATCGCTGATCTTGCCGATACCGATGACCGCGAGTCCGCTTTCGCTGATCGCGTTCAAGATCGTGCGCGGCGGTTCCATGGAGAGATCGTGCCGCCGGGAAGTGCGCGAAAAATTACCCTCCGGCCCGGTGAATGGCCGCGCGATGACCCGCCCGATGCGGAACCGGTCCGCATGCTGGCGCGCGACCGTGCAGATGTCGTAAAGCCGATCGATCCGGATCACCTGTTCGTGCGCGGCGACTTGCAGAACGGAATCCGCCGAGGTGTAGAGAATCGGTTTTCCCGTGCGGACGTGTTCGGCTCCCAGTTCGGCGAGAATCGTCGTGCCGCTCTGCGGATAATTGCCGATGAATTGGATGCCGGCATCGCGTTCGATCGCGTGCACCAGATCGTCGGGAAAGCGCTCGAAAGTGGCGAACGGTTCCTCGAGAATCACGCCGGCGATTTCCCAGTGGCCGGTGGTGGTGTCCTTTCCTGCTGAGCGCTCCTGCATCACGCTATAGCTGCTCATATAGGTCGCATAGGACGTATGCGACCTATGGGCTGGCACTAACTCGCGCAAACCCAGCGAATCCAGATTCGGTAGCCGCAGCTCCGGCAACTGCTCCAGGATATGCGCGAGCGTATTCGCGCCTTCGTCGCCGTACAGCGCCGCGTCCGGCGCGCCGCCAAGGCCGACGCTATCGAGAACGAGAAGGAGCGCGCGCACTTGCCGCTACAACCCGATCGGATGCCACGCAGTTTTCATTTCGACCGTGTCTAAAATCCAATACGGATTTTCCGCGTCGGGTTTCGCCCAATCAGCGGCGTCGAGGTCGCGACGGAAGTATCGTTTCACATTCAAGGCGCCGCCGCGTTGCAACGCCCGGCTGGTCTCCTCATCGCCCGAGCCATCTACGATCGCGTTCACGTCCATGTGAGTGGCGAAATGCGGCGCCAGCTCGGCGTGATCTCCGGCGAGAATATTCACGACGCCACCCGGCAAATCGCTGGTCGCGATAATTTCCGAGAAGGTCAACGCCGGCAGCGGACTTCGCATCGATGCCAGCACGACCGCGGTGTTCCCCGTCAGGATTACCGGCGCAATCAACGAGACCAGCGCGAGCAGGGGCGCTCCATCGGGACAAACGACGACGACCACGCCCGTCGGCTCGGGCACCGTGAAGTTGAAATGCGAGCTGGCCACAGGGTTCACCGCGCCGAAGACTGAGCTGAATTTGTCCGTCCATCCGGCGTAATAAACCAGCCGGTCGATGGCGCGCGAGACCTCGCCCCGTGCTTTGGCGCCGTCCGGGCTGCGCTCGATCTCGCTCCGCAATTCGCCTTCGCGCCGCTCCAGCATTTCCGCCGCTCGATACAGAATCTGCCCCCGCAAATACGCGCTCTGCTTCGACCAGCCGGCGAACGCGGTCCGCGCTGCCGTCACCGCATCGCGAAAATCCTTCCGGGAGGCGCGGCTGTAATTCGCCCCCGGTTTCCCGTCGTTCCCAGTCGCCGCCAGGACGCGACCGCTCTCGCTGCGCACGAATTTTCCGCCGACAAACAGCTTGTAGGTCTTTTCAACCCCGAGACGCGCTCCGTTTTTTCCCACGAACT
>JBEEHI010000278.1:0-4867 GCA_041167305.1 Verrucomicrobiota bacterium | reverse complement strand
CTCCAGCAATTCCTTCCGCTCGTTAGGCCAGAGGTCGTGGATAAGAGAGGAAGCGAAGAAACGCTGGATCGCGCCGGAAGCTTCGAGATAGGTGTAACCTAGTTGGTAGGCCGCATTCGGATCGGGTGGCGCATCGGTCAGGCGCTTGGGATAGAAATCATCGAGCGGTTCGACACCTTGAGTCAACCGATCGATTCCCTCAGCATCCATGACGAACGAGGCGGCCACTTGCTCGGGGACCTCGAGACCAATCCGCACCAAATCAGGTCCTGTCGTGGGGTCGGTCCAGAGTCGGTGCGCGAGCTCTTCGTCCGGCTTTGGCAAAGGCGGGTTAATACCGATCATGATCCATTCCAAATCGGAGGTGGCCCAAAGAGAGGCGTTGGGGAAGACATTGTGGAAGGCGCGCAGGATTGCTTTGGTTTCGCCGGTGGTGAGCTGATAAAGGGGCAACCAGAAGCTGGCGATGCCTCCATCCTTCAGCCGGCCCTTCATCAGCGAAAAGAATTGCTGGGTGTAGAGGTTAACCGTGCCTGCCGTCTTCAAGGGCGGCGGTTCCCCGGTGATGATGTCGTAGCGTGCGGGACAGGCCTGGAGGAAGAAGCGCCCGTCCTGGACAAAGGTCGTTACGCGCGGATCGCGCAGCGGACTTGAGTAACCGGGACCAGTATAGAAATCGGCGAGATCGAAGACTTCCTTCGAGATATCGACGATATCTAGTTGCTTGAGACGCGCATTGCGCTTGAAGGCATCCGCCGTCACGCCGACGCCGTAGCCGATCAGGAGGGCGCTTTCGCTCCCGGGGCGAAGCGCAATAGGCAGGTAGGCGAACATTCGCATGTAACGCTGACTGCGCGGCACCGTCCCCGACATGGAATAGGAGTTGGTGACTAGCCGATAATAGTAAGGCTGTCCGTAAAGATCGCGGCGGAGCAGTTGAAAGGTATCCGCGGTGCCTTCGATCTTCTTGAGCAGAACGGAACCGTCGACTTCGTAGGGGCGGCGGGCATTCGCAAAATGGGTCTCGTCACGATGGTAAGGAAAGGCCGTCAGGATCAGAACAAAGACCGCACTGAGCGAAACCATTACGATTCCAGGACGTAGTCGCAGCGACCAAATCTGCCTTTGACTTGTTAACAGGGCGAGCCCGGCATAGACGGCCGCGCAAATAATCAAGCTCGACTGAAATCCAAGCCGAGGCAGAAGGACGAAACCTGCGAGCAACGGCCCAACGGCGGCGCCAATGGTGTTAAACAAGATCGTAAGACCTGTGCTGTTCATCCGGCTGGTGACCGCGGATTGAACCACCGTCACGATCGCGGGAAGCAGAGCCCCGGAAAGAAAGGCGACAGGAAACATCAGGGTTAGGGAAAGCACGCCCACCTGCGGCGAGAATGCGCTGCCGACCGGCGCTGGAAAAAACAGATACGAGAGAAGCGTTGCGCTGGCAGCGAGCAATAGCAGCATGGGCAACAGTTGCCGTCGTGGCAGGACGCGGTCGGGGATCAGGCTCAAGACAATGCTGCCCGATCCGATTCCAGCCAGGACGACTGCGAGCATGACGGAGAAGGCGGTGGCAGTGGAAGCGACGTACAAACGCAGGAAGCGAAACCAGATAACTTCGAGACCCAGAAGGAGGGCGCCAGTCCCCGCGCTCACGAACAGTAAGCTCCAGGGCCCCTTTGTTAAGAGCGAGAGTCGTAACGGAAATCTCGGCGGAGTCTCCTTAGCTACCACCGTCTCCGTCCCGCAAAATATCCATGCCAACGCGGCGGCTCCGCACCCAACAGCGGCGGCCGTCCCCGCCGTCCCCCAAAGTCCGCACAGCCGGACCAGATACATTTCTCCGAGCAGCGCGCCGGCCATCGCCCCCAGCGTGTTCGCTCCATAAAGGAGGCCGATACCGCGTGTGAAGTCCCCGCGCTTTAGAAGCGGATCCTCCAGCAGAACGGGAAGAGTCAATCCCATGGCAGTGGTTGGAATGAGCAGAATAAGAAACGAGATGGCGAAACGAAGAACGTTGAGAAGTTGCTGGTGATTCCAGAACGCTTGGAAGACTGGACGCATCCATTCTCCAAGCAGCGGAAGCGCAAACACCAGCGTGCAGCCAAAGAGCGCCACGATCATTTCCAAGCCGGCGTAGACCCGCAGCGGCCGCGATCGCGGAAGCGTCGTCGAGGCAGCGATGGCGCTTCCCAGGGCAAGGCCGGCCATGAAGCTCGAAAGAATTAGCGCCGCGGACCAAACGGAGTTTCCGAAGGTTAGACCGCTGAGCCGGAGCCAAAGAGTCTGAAAAAGAAGCGCGCTACACCCTGAGAGAAAGAGAATGGCAGAGACAATCGCGACACGCACTTTGTCCAAGCCGTAAACGTTCGCGGCCGGCGCTGCAAGTGTGCGCCGGCCGCTTCGAAAACTAATTGCGCTCTCGCTTCTAGAACTTCTTCGTCAGGCGCAGGTAGTAGAAGCGCCCGGTCGAATCGTAAGTGAAGCCCGGATAACCGACAGAATTCCCACCCTGGCCGGACGCGAACGGCGGATCTTTGTCGAAGAGGTTGATGACGCCGGCAGTGAAGGTGGTGCCTTTCAGCATCGTGTCCCAGAAGCTCAGATGACTGGAAGAGTCCGTGGAAACGCTGGACTTGTCGTTCTTGGAATAGCTCGGGCTCGTTTCCGCCGTCGCCACCAGCGAGCTAAAGTCGTAGGAAGCTTGAAGGTCGAACAGGACTCGCCTTCCCACGTTACGGGTGATCAGGTCGGGATCCTGCTCAATGAAGCCGCTCATCAAGCGAGCCGTCGCGATGAAATCAAAGCCTTTGTAGGCCCAGTCGAGCCGCGTATTGCCTCTCCACCGATAGTAACCTTCCTGGGATTGGCCGGGATCGGTCGTTACGCCAGCCAGCTGTTCGATCGGTCCGCCGGCGACGCGTTGCACTTCGAAAGAGTTGAGGTAGGTCACCTGCGTGAGCGAAGTAAACGTGCCGAAAGACGCCGTCTGATACTGGTATTGGAGACCGAAATCGACGCCGTTTGCTTTCTGGGACGCTTCGTTCCGATTGGATACGACAATCCGCGTAATGGTGCCGTCCGCCAGACGTTCGACGCGCTCTCCCGGTAGCAATGTCCCAGCTAATTCGCGCGCCAAAACCGCATCAAGAAACGCGGACTGGACAACTCCGGTCCGTTCGATCTGCCAGAGGTCGGTCGAGACGGTCAGGCCCGGGATGAACTTTGGCGTCCAAACAAACCCGCCGCTGAACGTCTCAGAATCCTCTGGCGCCAGGGTTGGGGTGCTCTGAATGAGGGTGGTCGTTTCCGGCTCGAAGGCGCCGCCATTCTTCGGATCGTGCGACGGCTGGATGTCGGAGATCGGAGCGGAATACAATTCCTCCAGCGACGGTTCGCGGAAGCCTTTGCCCCAGGTGAATCTCAGCGTAAGCGAGTCATCAATCGGCTGCCAGCGGACCCCAATTTTCGGCACCGCTACGTTCGTATCGTTGTTAAGGAAGGCTTCGTACCGGCCGGCGGCGTTGATCTCGAAGGTGTGAAACCCGGCGATCGCATTCTTTTCACTGAAGATCGGGATGATCGTCTCTACGAAGACGCCGTAGGATTTTCGTCCACCGCGCGCGGCGGCGATCGCGGAATTGCCGGCGATATCGCCGATGACGTTGAGCTGGTCGGGATCTTCGTTCAGCGATTCACGCCGGAACTGCCCGCCGACGGCGAAACCAATTCCGCCTGCCGGCAAGTCGAAAAGGGCGCTGGTGAAAATGGTCGCATCAACCGTGGCGAGTTTCGAAGTATCGATGTCCTTGGGATGGACGCGGGCGTACTCGACCGAAGCGGCGTTCGACGCAATGGGAACGCGGAAATCGCCGAAAGGGTTAAAGGCGGTCGTCGTGCCGATGTATTCCGATGAGGCCGGATTAAAGATCGGGTCGGCCTGGTTCATAATCCGGTTGAAACGCGAGATGGAGACCTGGGTTCCCGTGGTGGTGTTCCTGACCTGGCTATAGCGGAAGCCGGTGTCATAACCCCAGGTGCCGTTGATCAACTTGTCGCCGCGAAAGCCAAGGGTGCCGAGCCAGGCGTCGCTTTCGTTATCGAAAAGACGGTTGCCAAATTCCGCCAGGCGCGCGCGCGTTCCGCCGGAGATGATTTGGTTGAACGGGTTAAACGGGTTGAACGCGCCGGGAGTCACTCCGGTTTCGGCATAAGTGGGCCCGCCGAACGGAGTCGTTCCCGCGGGATTGGCCACCCGCGGCGGGATGGCGAGCGTGACAAACCCAGGGGTCTGGAAATTCCCCGTGGCTGGTGCCGCCAGCTCGTTGTGCGTGTTGACATTTTGATACATGAAGTCGCCGTAAACCACGAGCGCATCGCCGAAGATTTTGTGATCCATCGCGGCATAACCGCCATAGCGCTCGGAGGACGGAAACGAGAGCGAGAATTCATTGAAGTTGAAACCATTGGGGCCCGACCTGGGCCGGCCCGCTCCGTAGAGATAGGTGTTGGCTGGCGCCAGGCCGTTGGTGTTGTCGGGCGCGCTCGCGAACTGGTTCCCGCTCCCGCTCGGAATCACCGTCCCGCCGGCTGCCGCCACCGCGGCGTTCGTTACCTGGAGATTGTAGGGGCTCGCATTGCTGCTCAGGAATGGCGGCACCGCCGAATAACTTCGGTCGTGGTTGAAGATCGAATTACGATGGTAGTAATTGATCGTCCCGGAGACGTTTGTCTTTCCGTCCCCCACCCCGAAAGTCAGCGCGGTATTGATGGTGCCCGAGTCTCGCTCCGTTGTGTTCCCGTACTCGAACTTCGCCTCCGCGCCGCGATAATCGTGGTAGCGCTTGATGTTCACCACGCCGGC
>JBEEHI010000277.1:0-5072 GCA_041167305.1 Verrucomicrobiota bacterium | reverse complement strand
TCTTCTACCCGCTCTACCCGTGGCTGGTCCGCACGGCGTTCGTTCTCTGCCGGAATTACTTTGCCGCCGCCCTGCTGGTCTCCGGCGTGGCGTCCGTTTTCGCCGGCGTTCTTTTCCGCCGGTTCGTCGAGTTGGATCAGCCGGCGAAAGTCGCGCGGCTGGCCGTCTGGTTCCTGTTCATTTTCCCGACCGCTTACTTTTTGCACATCGGCTACACGGAAAGTTTATTCCTCGCCCTCGTGATCGGATCCCTGCTGGCCGCGCGGAAACGATTCTGGGCGGTGGCCGGAGTGCTCGCCGGCCTTGCCAGTTTCACCCGAGTGAACGGGCTCCTGCTGGGGCCCACGCTGCTCGTGGAAGCGTGGCTCCAATATCGAGAAAACCGCCGGTTTGACTGGCGCTGGCTTTGGATCGGAGCGGCCGGGCTCGGCTTTCTCGGCTATCTCTGGATCAACTATCACGTCACCAGCGATCCATTCACTTTCACCAAGGTAATGGAAAAACATTGGTACAAGAAGCTCACCTTCCCGTGGTCCGGGATTCGCGATGTCTGGTGGCGCATTCCTCACTTCAATCTCACGGAAGGGCTCCACGAATTCATTTTCATCATTTTCTCTTTTCTCTGCACGGTCTGGTGCTGGATCAAACTCCGGCCTTCCTACGCCATCTGGATGACGCTGAACTGGCTTTTAATCACCAGCACCACCTACGTGGTCAGCGTGCCGCGCTATTGCCTCACGCTTTTCCCCATCTTCATCATTTTCGCGCGCCTAGCCGCGGCGCGCCCGCTGGCCGGCCGCATTCTCACGGCGATTTCTCTTCTGTTGCTGGCCCTGTTTGCGACAAAATTTGCTCACGGCACCTGGGCTTTCTAGGCGCGCGAATTTCCGATGCTCATCTCCATCATCATCCCCTGCTACAACGAAGCCGCTGTTCTTCCGGAAGCGCATCGCCGTCTCGCTGAGCTCGCGGATCGCCTCCAGAGTGCGGGCACGTTCGAGTTCATCTTCGTCGATGACGGCAGCCGGGATGAAACTTCGCGCCTCCTCTGTGAACTCGCGCGCGCCGACCCGCGCGTGCGCGGCTTGCGTCTCTCGCGCAACTTCGGGCAACAAATTGCGACCACCGCCGGACTCGAACACGCCGCCGGCGACGCTGTCGTGATCATCGATGCGGACCTGCAGGATCCGCCGGAACTGATCGAAACAATGATCGCTCGCTGGCAGGAAGGTTATCACGTCGCCTACGCGCAACGGACCGAGCGCACGGGCGAGACGGCATTCAAACTCTGGAGCGCGAAAGTTTTTTATCGCCTCGTCCGGGGCATCTCGCCCGCGGCCATTCCGAGCGACACGGGCGACTTCCGTCTCATGGACCGGCAGGTGGTCAACGCGCTTTTGCGCATGCCGGAGCGGGACCGTTTCCTGCGCGGGATGGTCAGCTGGGTCGGCTTTCGGCAAATCGCCGTGCCTTATAAACGCGAGGCGCGTTTCGCGGGCACGACCGGTTATTCCCTGGTGAAAATGATCGGGTTCGCCATTGACGCCATCGTTTCCTTTTCCTTCGCACCCCTGCGGCTGGCGGTCTGGACCGGTTTCTTCGTGCTCGGCCTCGCGCTCTGCGGAATCATCTACGCCGTGATCTTGCGTTTCTTTGGGGATCCTTCGTTGTGGGTGCGTGGCTGGGCCTCGATTCTCGTCTCCGTTCTTTTTATGGGCGGCGTGCAGTTAATTTCGCTCGGCATCATCGGCGAATACGTGGGCCGGATTTACGGCGAGGTGAAACAACGCCCGCTCTACTTCGTGCGGGAGCGATTCGGTTTCCGCGACGAAACACCTCCGCAGAGAGAGCCGGGCACCGCGAAGCCTGTTTGATAATCTGCATCACACGCGAACCTGCTCCTTGTCATCCGCGGCGATGCGCGGATCGTAGAGCGAACCAAAAGCGCGCTCTCCTGCGAAGAGTTCAAAGCAACATGACACCGACATCTCTGATCATCGTGACCGATCGCGGCACGCTCAAGGCCTACAAAGTTAACGACACCCCCACTCGCGGCCCGAGCCTCAAATTAGTCCAGGCCTTCGACACCACCGACGCGCATGGCCGTTATCAGGACAAGCTCACCGACCAGGCGGGCGCGTCCTCCAGCGGCGCCACGCCCGGCCAGGTGAATTCCATCGCGGAGCGCACTGGCATCGACAACGAAAACGACCGCCGCATCGTGAAGCAATTGGCCGATAGCATCACCGAGGTCGTGGAGCGCGAAGGCAAAGAGGGCTGGTCGTTTGCGGCGCCCGCCTCGATTCATTCCGCCGTCGTCGAACAATTGCCGCCGGAAATTCGCGACCGAATCGTCGAGCATGTGAAATCGGACCTGGTCAAGATCGAGCCCGCGAAATTAGCCAGCCATTTTCGGTCGTTACAACCGATATAAATTCGCGCAAGCTGGGAGCTGTAGCCGGCACACGAAATCATCTTCGCTTCATTTTATGCAACTACCCGTCAACATCACTTACCGGGGCGTCGATAAATCCGACGCCATCGACCAGGTCGTCCTCGAGAAAGCGGCGCGCCTGGAAAAATTCTGCGACCACATCAACCGTTGCGACGTCGCCATCGAGCAACCGAACCATGCGCATCAAAAGGGAAATCCCTACCGGGTCCGGATCGATGTCACCGTGCCGCCCGGCCACGAATTAGTCGCCGATGAAAGAGGAATGGACAACGGCTCTCACGCCCCGCTTGCCAAAGTGATCCACGACGCCTTTAAAACCATGGAGCGCGAATTGCAGCGCGTCGTGGAGAAGCAGCGTAACGAAGTCAAAACGCACGCCGATTCCCGTTCGCCGAAGTAGCAGATGTGAATGGTGATCAGTGACTGGTGAATGGACGGTGTCACTGCTCCATTCACGTATCACCAGTCACTATTCACACCCGTTCCGCGATCCGCGCCTTCACGATTTTCTTCACGAGCGCGGACGGCAGCGGCTTGTCCGCCGGAAACCGGATCGTCCCCTTCCCACTCGTGTCGTAATCCTTCATCTCCTTCTTGAACGCTTGCCGCGTCGAGCCCGGATAGAACGCGCAATGCTTTGCCGCTGCGCCATAACCCACCAGCAGCTTCCCGTTCAGCCGAAAGCCCGGAATCCCATAGCTCATGCATTCCTCCGCTTTCGGCGCCGCCGCTTTGATGTTCTTCCGCAGTTTTTCCAGCGCGCGGCGCTTATTGTTGCTTAACGCCGCCAGATATTCGTCGTGCGTTGTTGCCTCGCGCGTCTTCGCATTCATTCCATCCGGCCCGCGACCGCGGCTTCCTCTTCCGCTTTGCCCCAGGGCCACTTCAAGCTGCCGCGGATCGCATCCGCGCTTCGCCTGGCCATGCTTCCGCCAATCGTCGCGAAAATTTTCGTCACGTTCTCAGTCACGATCCGGCCCAAATGATTAACCGCCGCGGCCGTCGCCCCAAGCCGAATTTCCTGGCGAGAGGTAGGCGAGATCGCTTCGCAATAACGACGCGCCACTTCCCCGACGCGCAGGGTGAGAAAGGCGTTGGCCGAGGCGTTCGAGACGCAGCGCACAATGAAATGCGAAATCCCGGCCGCGCCCGGAATGGCCGAGAAGACCGCCGGCGCCATCGACGCCGTGACCGGCGCAAAAACATCCGAGAGATCGATCGCTTCAAGATTGCTCGCGACCAGCGCCGTGCCGGCGACGTTGCCATAAAGATAAATCAGGTCCCGCGCGGAAGGCCGCTGCACGTAGAGCCGGGCGATCTGCCAGATCATTCGCGTCTGAGTCAGCAGAACGACGATCCCATCCAGCCGCCCATTCTGCATCGCCGCCGTGCTGATAAAAACCGTCGCAGCCGTCCGGCGAATGATCGCGTCCGCCTCGATTTGCAGCGCGCCCAGCGCGCCTTGGATCTCCTCGATCGATTCGAGCCGCTGCTGTTTGAATCTCGGATTTCTCTTCAGCCGGCGACGAAGAACGGAAAGGTAGCGTTGATGTTCGCCCGGCGAGGAATCTTCTGGCGGTCCCAGCGCGATCGGTAACCGGTAATACTCAAAAAAAGCAAACAACGCCGCGCCCGCGATCGCACTAACCAGAATCCAAAACGCGATCTGTCCTGCGACGGGATGAAATCGGCCCGCCAATCCGGCGATTTGATCCACCGCCGTCACCAACAAGCCCGCCACGCAAACCACGAGCAAAATGGCCAGGGCAACCAGGATCTTTTTCACAGCGTGAGAGCAACAGTCCGCCCCGCAATTAGCCAACGCAAATTAGAAACGCTTAGGAAAACAGCCTAGCTACGTAGGGCCAAAAGACTATCGCGCCGATGATCGCCGCCGCTATCGCGGTAACAAGCACCGCTCCGGCTGCTACATCCTTCGCGTCGCGAACGAGTGGGTGAAATTCCGGAGACGCGGCATCCGCCAGAAACTCGAACGCTATTGAGAGCCTCGGCCGTCCAGACAATCGAGATGGCCAGAATGATCCAGCACCAAACACCTGCCGAAACGCGAAATAAGGACCCGGCAGTGAGGACCGCAAGCGTCGCCGCCGCGTGAATCCATGCGTTATGCTGGCAGCGAATCATTCGCAGAATGCCAGCGACTGCGTGGCGGAAACTGCGGATGCGACGCGTAAACTGGAACGGCCTTAGAGTGGAATTTGGATCCGAAACACTTTCCTTCACTCGGGTCAAACCGCACGAATCGGTCTACGCCGGGGCGCCGCCCAACGCGCCGGGCAATGGCGGACCGACGTCGGGGGCGACGACGACTTGTTTGGGAGGTTTCTCAGGAGGCATTTTCTGGGCGGGAGGCGGGGCGCTGGGAGGGGGATTGATCAGGCGGCCGTGCTCGAGGATTTCTTTGATCTGGACGCCGTCGAGAGTCTCGTATTCGAGGAGGGCTTTCGCGATCGCTTCGAGATGCTCACGGTGCTGGGTCAGGACTTTCATCGCGGTCTGGTAGGCGTTGTCGATGAGCTTGCGGACTTCGCCGTCGATCTGTTCGGCGGTGGCTTCGCTGTAATCGCGGGCGCGCGAGATGTCGCGGCCGAGAAAA
>JBEEHI010000276.1:0-3151 GCA_041167305.1 Verrucomicrobiota bacterium | reverse complement strand
GGGTTGGGCGCGGAACAGGCGACGCCGGAATAGCGCGGAAGAAACCGGTGGTCGCCACGGCGACCGTATCTACATTGCCGGATGCAAAAATCGGCTTCTCTGATCTTCGCGCTCTTTGTCGGCGCGGTTACCGCCTTCGGCCAGACAGCAACTCCCGCGGCTTCCGACCCGGCCGCGACCGAATCCAAGCGCGCGAATGAATTTCTCGACAAATTGTTCGACGAGTTTGTCGCGACTCATCCGCAGATCGAGACCTCGCTCGGGATCAAGACGCACAACGACCAGTGGAACGACATCTCCGACGAAGCCGCCAAGCGCGATCTGGAAACCGAGCAGAAAAATCTGGCGGAGCTGAAGCGCCAGTTCCCGAAGGAGAAGCTCGATAAACAAGCGCAGCTGAGCAGCGACCTCTACGAGTTCCAGGTCCAGCGCGATACCGAAGGCTTTAAGTTCCGGCTCGACAATTATCCGGTGAGCCAGATGGGCGGCGCCCACTCTGAGATTCCGACGTTCCTGATCAACATTCACAAGATCGACAACCAGAAAGACGCGCAGGCCTACATCGCGCGGCTAAACGGCATCCCGAAGTTGTTCGACCAGCTGATCGTTAATCTGAAGGAACGCGAAGAGCACGGCGTGATCCCGCCGAAGTTCGTCTTCCCGCTCGTGCTCGGGGCCGCTGAAAAAGTGATCAAAGGCCAGCCGTTCGAGGAAGCGGGAGCGCCGAGCCCACTCCTGGAGGATTTCACAAAGAAGGTCGGCGCGTTGAAGGACGTGGACATGGCGGCGCGCGATCGCCTGATCCTCGATGCCCGCAAAGCGATGACCGATTCCGTGAAGCCCGCCTACCTCAAGTTGATCGCGGCGTTACGCGAGCAGGAAAAGAAAGCGAACGATGACGCGGGCGCGTGGAAGTTTCCCGATGGCGCGGAGTTTTACGAATTCGCGTTGCGCCGGACGACCACGACGAACCTGACCGCGGACCAGATTCACGAAACCGGGCTGAAGGAAGTAGCGCGCATCCACGGCGAGATGCGCAAGATCATGGAGAAAGTGAAGTTCAAGGGCGATCTGCAGGGGTTCTTCAAATTCATGCGGGAAGATCCGCAGTTCTATTTGCCGCAAACGGAAGAGGGCCAGCAGAAGTATCTGGCGATGGCCACCAAGATCGTCGACGACATGAAGAAGCGGCTGGATGAGCTGTTCATCACCAAGCCGAAGGCCGACATTGTGGTGAAAGCGGTGGAAAAATTCCGCGAGAGTTCAGCTGGCAAAGCTTTCTACAACCAGCCCGCGCCGGACGGATCGCGCCCCGGAATGTTTTACGTGAACCTGTCCGATATGAAGAGCACTCCGACCTACGAACTGGAATCGCTGGCGCATCATGAAGGCATTCCCGGCCACCACATGCAGATCGCGATCGCGCAGGAGCTCAAGGGCATTCCGAAATTCCGGAAATTCGGCGGGAGGTTTACCGCTTACACGGAAGGGTGGGGACTCTATAGCGAGCTAACGCCGAAAGAGATCGGGATGTATCAGGACCCGTATTCCGATTTCGGGCGGCTCTCGCTCGAGCTTTGGCGCGCGGGTCGGCTGGTGGTCGACACCGGTATTCACTCGAAGAAATGGACGCGCCAGCAGGCGATCGATTATTTGAAGCAGAACACGCCGAATGCCGAAGCGGACTGCATCGATTCGATCAACCGCTACATCGTCATGCCGAGCCAGGCCACCGCCTACAAGATCGGGATGCTCCGCATTCTCGATCTGCGCGAAAAAGCGAAGAAGCAGCTCGGCGCAAAGTTCGATCTGCGCCAGTTCCATGATGTCGTGCTGACCAACGGCCCGCTCCCGCTCGACACGCTGGAGCAACTGGTCGATGCCTGGGTAAAATCGAAGAGCTAGTCTTCCCGGCGCGGACACGCGCTGGGCGCCTTTCCTTTTTACGAAGGGGCGGGACTCGGTATCTTATCGGATGAAAAACTCATTCCCTACCTTCGGGTTTTGTCTGTTTTTAGTTGCGGCGTCGGTCGCCCATGCCGGCGTTCCACCGATGAACGTGATGGTCTCCGATTCCAGCGGCAAAGCGGCGTTCAAGGGCCCGACCAAAGGCGATGGCCTTTTTGCAACCGCGAAGCTTCAACCTGGCAATTACGTCGTGCAGTTCACAACGAAAGACTCCTCGGTGAAAGGAGGCCAATACTCCATTGTGGTCGCCGCCGGAACGAAAAAGGTCGTGGCCAATGCGGTGGCCGGCGAAAAGTTCCTGAGCAACGGAGTCGCGATGAAAGTGGAAGTCGGGGCGGGATTAAACATTGAAGGGCAAGTCGTGGCCGGGGTCAGCGCGAATAATTCCTCCCTCTACCGGGACAGGCTGCGAAGAATGCAGGACCGCGCTGCAGATAATCATCAGCAAGGTTTCCAGCCCGGGCAGGGCACGATGCCGGACAAAATGATCCGGCCATGAGGCAAGTGACCGCTGCAGTTGTCGACGCCTGGGTGAAATCGAAGCGGTCCGACTAGTTCGCCGGGCGGGCTACGATCCTTTTCGGAACCAGCGGAGCGCTTCCTGCAACTGAGCGGGCAGCACTTGGTGTCCGCCTGGGAAGGTCGTGTGCCTGATGTTTTTGAATCCCGTTCGTCGCATCGAATTTTCCACGGCGTTTTGCTGATCGAGCGTGGCGATCGTGTCGCGCACACCGCTACTCAGAAAAATAGGCGTGAGGAGAAAGTCGCGGCCCGGTTGGAATCTTTGATAGCTTTGCGTGATCCTCTCTTCGTTGATCCCCTCGAGAAAAATTCCCGCAACCCGATAACCTCGCGCCGCGAAAAGCGGCGCGAGGTAGGTCGCCCGTTTCGCGCCGCCTGATTGACCGGCGCACACGACCGGCCATTTTTGCGAACCGGGGAAGCTCCGGTGCAACGCATCCAGCGCTGCCAGCGTATGACCGGCGCGCCAGCCCGAGCTGTCGAGGCGGGGAGGTGGCTTTGGCCCATCGCCAGTGAGTAGGACCCAGCCTTCCGCGAGCGCAGTCTCTCGGTATAGGCACGTCATGTCGAACCAGTTCGGATACAGATGATCGCTCGACGAGAACACGATGAGCACTGGCCACGTTTTGTTCGGATCAAACCCGCGCGGCACAGCCAGCGT